>DASQCX010000999.1:0-2751 GCA_035634455.1 Burkholderiaceae bacterium | reverse complement strand
CCCGTGAGCATCTTGCCGTTCAGCAGGATGGTGTCGCCGTGCTTCCAGGTGGCGACCTCGGCCGGCGTCAGCGTGTTCAGGTCGACGCGCTTGCTCTTGTTGTAGTCGGGCGCCCAGTGCACGTCGGGCCAGAGGTCGAGGCTGGGCGCCTCGAGGTAGGCCGGGCCGGAGCCGTCGAGGACGAAGTGCGCGTGGCGCGTCGCCGCGCAGTTCGGGATCATCGCCACGGGCTTGGAGGCCGCGTGCGTCGGGAAGGTCTTGATCTTGACGTCGAGCACGGTGGTCAGGCCGCCCAGGCCCTGCGCGCCGATGCCCAGCGCGTTGACCTTCTCGTACAGCTCGACGCGCAGTTCCTCGAGCTTGTTGCTCGGGCCGCGCTGCAGCAGCTCGTACATGTCGATGTCTTCCATCAACGATTCCTTGGCCAGCAGCATCGCCTTCTCGGCGGTGCCGCCGATGCCGATGCCCAGCATGCCCGGCGGGCACCAGCCGGCGCCCATCAGCGGAACCGTCTTGAGGACCCAGTCGACCAGGTTGTCGCTGGGATTCATCATGATGAACTTGCTCTTGTTCTCCGAGCCGCCGCCCTTGGCCGCGACCGTGACGTCCAGCTTGTCGCCCGGCACCAGCTGCACGTGCACGACGGCGGGGGTGTTGTCCCTGGTGTTCTTGCGCGCGAAGAGCGGGTCGTCGAGGACCGAAGCGCGCAGCACGTTGTCCGGGTTCAGGTAGCCGCGGCGCACGCCTTCGTCGACCACCGCCTCGATGCCGGCGTCGCAGCCCTCGAAGCGCACGTCCATGCCGACCTTGAGGAACACGTTGACGATGCCGGTGTCCTGGCAGATCGGGCGCCTGCCCTCGGCGCTCATGCGCGAGTTCGTCAGGATCTGCGCGATCGCGTCCTTGGCCGCCGGGCTCTCCTCGCGCTCGTACGCGCGGGCCAGGTGGGCGATGTAGTCGGCGGGGTGGTAGTACGAGATGAACTGGAGCGCCGAGGCGACGCTCTCGATCAGGTCGACGGCTTTGATGATGGTGGGCATGGGGTCGGGCCGGGTTGCTGGAGGCAGTCCGGCATTATCCGCCGCGGCGGTTTCGCAGCGCCGCGGTCGGGCACTCAATGCGCCGGCGCGTGATGCGGCAGCAGGCGGTCGACGTAGGCGAGCGCCAGCGCCGACAGCAGGAACGCGAGGTGGATGACCGTCTGTCCCACCAGCACCTTGACGTCGTACGCGTCGGCGTTGATGAAGGTCTTGAGCAGGTGGATCGAGCTGATGCCGATGATGGCGGTGCCCAGCTTGACCTTGAGCACGGAGGCGTTGACGTGGTCCAGCCACTCGGGCTGGTCGCGATGGCCCTCGAGGTCCAGGCGCGACACGAAGGTCTCGTAGCCGCCGATGATCACCATCACGAGCAGGTTGGAGATCATCACGACGTCGATCAGGCCCAGCACCACCAGCATGATGACGGTTTCGTTGAGCGAGCTGACGTCGGCCATGGGCACGCCCGAATCGCTCGGCGCGGGGTGGTAGCCGATGCTCTGGACGAGAATTTGCAGTGCATGCCCATTGCCGAACGCGGCCTGCAGAAGATGTACCAGTTCGGCCCAGAAATGCACCACATAGACACACTGCGCCAGGATCAGGCCGAGATAGAGTGGCAGCTGGAGCCAGCGCGTCGCGAAGATCAGTCGCGGCAGCGGGCGCAGGCGGGGGGGCGGCGTGTTCTGGGTCATGGGCTGCGGTTCGTGGTCGTGGAGGTCGCGCGGCCGGTTCGCCGGACGCCGGCCGATTGTAGGGAGCGCGTGGCCCGCCCGAGTCAGGCCTGGGTAAGAGCGCCGACCTAATGTACGACGGCCCGTCACGGTCGCGGACGCACGGTCGCCGTGCTGGCCCGTTCCCAGTAGCAGAATCCAAGAACCAGACAGGGAACCCGCGGTTCCCGCCCTTCCAGGAGACAGCATCCATGAGCGCCGCCGAGCACACCCCGCACGAGTTGCCGACCTACGACCCGCCGGCCGACCTGAAGGCGCAGGCCTGGGTCTCCGGCATGGAGGCCTACGACGCGCTGTGCGCCGAGGCGCAGGCCGACCACGAGGGCTTCTGGGCCAGGCGCGCCCGCGAGCTGCTGAGCTGGAAGACGCCGTTCACGCAGACGCTGGACGCCAGCGACGCGCCGTTCTACAAGTGGTTCGCCGACGGCACGCTCAACGCGTCGTACAACTGCCTGGACCGCCAGGTGCAGGCCGGCCTCGGCGACAAGGTGGCGATCCTCTTCGAGGCCGACGACGGCAAGGTCACCCGCGTCACCTACAAGGAGCTGCTGGCGCGCACCTGCCGCATGGCCAACGCGCTCAAGGCGCGCGGCGTCAAGAAGGGCGACCGGGTCGTCATCTACATGCCGATGTCGATCGAGGGCGTGGTCGCGATGCAGGCCTGCGCCCGCATCGGCGCGCCGCACTCGGTGGTGTTCGGCGGCTTCTCGGCGCAGAGCCTGCGCGACCGCGTCGAGGACACCCGCGCCGTGGCCATCATCACCGCCGACGAGCAGGTGCGCGGCGGCAAGTCGCTGGCGCTCAAGGCCATCGTCGACGAGGCCATCGCGCTCGGCGGCTGCGACGCGGTCAAGGACGTCATCGTCTACCACCGCACCGGCGGCGCCATCGCCTGGACGGCGCGCGACCGCTGGATGCACGAGCTCGCCGCCGCGGCGGCCGACACCTGCGAGCCCGAGTGGGTCGGCGCGGAGCATCCG
>DASQCX010000998.1:0-4722 GCA_035634455.1 Burkholderiaceae bacterium | reverse complement strand
GCTCGATGCCTTCGAGCGGCTGCATCGCCGAGATGAAGGCCGGCGCGTCGGTAGGCACCGTCACCGACGTCCACATGTAGGCCTGCTCGCGCGGCATGCGGCGCGCCACCATGATGCGCCAGTGCGCGTGGCTGTCCGACGAGAAGCGCAGCGACGCGAACGGGATGCGGAATACCGAGGTGTAGCCGCTGGCGTTGCGCGCGGAGGCGGCGTCGAAGTCGAAGTCGGGCGAGAAGTCCTCGTCGTCGTCGGCGGCGGTGTGCATGCCGTCGCCGGTCGAGCCGGCGGCGTTGACGCGGAAGAACTGCGCCGACTGCCGCTTGCCGATCGCGTCGATGTAGACGACCACGAAGTCCTGCGTGCGGATCACCTTGTCCTGGCGCACCAGCGGGGCGCGGATCTCCTCGGGATGGTCGTCCAGCGACGTCACGCCGACGTACAGCGCCTGCTCGTCGAACAGGATCTGCACCTTGGTCGCGTAGCGCGGCCTGGCGTCGCGGTGCGGTTCGTTCTCGACGAAGCGGTCGTAGACGGGCGCGCGCTGCCAGGCCGGGTGGTTCAGCGTGCCGTCCAGCACGATGTGCTCGTCCGGCAGCAGGCGCACGGCGTGCATCGCCAGCGGGTCGTCGGTGATCGGGTCGACGTGGCGCGTCAGCGGCGAGATCGCGCCCTCGGGCATCACCACCGGCTCGCCGGGCGGCGCGGGCGGCTGCGCGCCCACCTCGGCGCCGGCCGCCAGCGGCCACGCGGCCAGCGCGACTCCCGCCGCGGCGACGGCCGCGCGAACGCCTCCTCGAATCAGACTCATGAACCGTCCCCGCGGGCGCCGTCCGGCGGCGCGCCTGCTCGCTGCTTGTTGTCGGGCGGCCGCCTGCTCGACCGAGTTTCTGACAGGATTGTCAGCGAGCCGGCGCCCCGGCGGTCGCGGGAGGCGACGAACGACGGTTTCCGGGCAGCGAAAAGGGGCCGCGCGGGCCCCTCGCTGCGGTCGGCGCGGATCAGCGCGTCACTTCTTGCGCACGATCACGCTGCCGATCGAGTAGCCGGCGCCGAACGAGCAGATCACGCCGAGGTCGCCCGGGCGCATGTCCGCGTGGTACTCGTGGAAGGCGATGATGGAGCCGGCCGACGACGTGTTGGCATAGGTGTCGAGCACCAGCGGCGCCATCTCGCTGCCGGCCTCCGCGCCGACCAGCTTCTTCAGGATCAGCTGGTTCATGCCGAGGTTGGCCTGGTGCAGCCAGAAGCGGCGCATCTGCGTCGGCTCCATGCCCAGGCTCCGCAGATGCGCCTCGATGTGCGCCGCGGCCATCGGCACCACCTCCTTGAACACCTTGCGGCCTTCCTGGCGGAAGGTCTTGTCGCGCGCGTCCGGGTCGGAATCCTCGCTGCGGTTGAGGAAGCCGAAGTTGTTGCGGATCGCATTGGAGAACTGCGTCGCGAGCTTGGTGCCCACGATCTCCCACTGGTCGGCCGACGTCGCCGTTTCCGCGCTCTCGATGACGGTGGCGGTGCACACGTCGCCGAAGATGAAGTGGCAGTCGCGATCCTTCCATTCGATGTGGCCGGAGGTGATCTCGGGGTTCACGACGAGCGCGCACTTGACGCTGCCCGTGCGCACCGCGTTGACGGCCTGCTCGATGGCGAAGGTGGCCGAGGAACAGGCGACGTTCATGTCGAAGCCGTAGCCGCCGGCGCCGAGCGCCTGCTGGATCTCGACCGCCATCGCCGGATAGGCGCGCTGCATGTTGGAGGCCGCGCAGAAGATGGCGTCGACATCCGCGCCGGTCTTGCCTGCCGCGGCCAGCGCCTTGCGGCAGGCGTCGACGCCGATCTCGGCCATCAGCGACAGCTCGTCGTCGCCGCGCTCCTCGAACTTCGGGCGCATGCGGGCGGGGTCGAGCACGCCGTCCTTGACGATGACGTAGCGCTGCCTGATGCCCGAGGCCTTCTCGATGAACTCCACGCTGGAGGCCGTCAGCGCCGTCTTCTCGCCGCGCTCGATGGCCTCGGCGTTGATCGCGTTCTGCCGTTCGGCGTAAGCGTTGTAGGCGGTGACGAGTTCCTCGTTGGTGACGATGTGCGGCGGCTGGTAGAGGCCGGTGCCGCTGATGACTGCTTGTGGCATGGAGATTCCTGTTCGAACCGCCTGATTTTATCCGGCGCGGTCACGCCGGATTGGAGTGGAATCCCGGGGAAAGCCCCTGCGTCGCGCGGAGTTGGCGGCAGAACCGCGCAGGTTGACGCGCCGTCTCAGAACGGCACCGCGCTCTCGTAGACCAGCGGCTCGCCCGTGAGCGGATGCGGCAGCGCCAGGCGGCAGGCGTGCAGCATCATCCGCGGCGACGGATCGTCGGCGATGCCGTAGAACGGGTCGCCCGCGATCGGGCAGCCCAGCGACGCGAGGTGCACGCGCAGCTGGTGCGTGCGGCCGGTGACCGGCGCGAGCGCGATGCGGGTCAGCGTCCCGACGCCGGCCACCTGCACCGCGCCGGCGACGCGGTAGTGCGTCAGCGACGGCTTGCCCGTGTCGTGGCAGACGACCTGGCGCGGGCGGTTCAGCCAGTCGACCACCAGCGGCAGGGCGATCTCGCCCTCGTCCGCGGCGGGCCGGCCATGGACCAGCGCCTCGTAGCGCTTGTCGACCTGGCGCTCGCGGAAGGCCTCGCTCAGCGACGCGTGCGCCAGCGTCTCGCGCGCCAGCACGATGACGCCGCTGGTCATCATGTCGAGGCGGTGCACGATGCGCGCGTCGGGGTACACGGCCTGCGCGCGCACCAGCAGGCTGTCGCGCTTGTCGGGCCCGCGGCCCGGCTCGGACAGCAGGCCCGGCGGCTTCACGAGCACGACGAAGGCCGGTTCGACGTGCAGCACCTCCAGGCCGGTGTCCGGCGGCGGCCGGTAGACGTCGGCGTCGGGGACGGTGCGGGCGGACATCAGCCCTGGTTCAGCAGCGCATCGACGTCGACGCCGCGCTCGCGCAGCAGCCCGGTCAGCGCCGGCAGCAGCGCGCCCAGGCGCTCGTCGACGGCGTCGCGTACCGTGTCGACCATCACCTGCGTGCTGCGCTCGATCTCGATGTTGAGCGTGTCGCCCACGGCCTTCGCGCCGAAGGTGGTCATGCGCAGCGTCTCCGGGATCAGCCAGACCTCGAACCAGCCCTCGGCCCTGTTGGCGTCGGACACGGTCAGGCTGGCGCCGTTGACCGCGATGTAGCCCTTGGCGAAGATGTAGCGCATCCACGGCGACGGCACCGCGATGCGCATCACGTGGTTGTTCTCCGGGTTGCGCACGGACGCGAGCACCGCCTGGAAATCGACATGCCCCGACAGCGGGT
This sequence comes from Burkholderiaceae bacterium, assembly GCA_035634455.1. Lineage (GTDB taxonomy): Bacteria > Pseudomonadota > Gammaproteobacteria > Burkholderiales > Burkholderiaceae_C > Scleromatobacter. The sequence goes on along the minus strand of DASQCX010000998.1, from coordinate 1,385 downwards.
GCCCGCCGATCTCCGCGCCGTCGCGCGCCGCGCGCTCGACGTTGATGCGGCTGCCGATCCCGAGCGAATCGAGGGTCGTGAGCGACAGGCTCTGCTGCATCACGTCGAAGTTGGCGGCGTCCTCGCCCACGCGCTCGGTGACCGTCAGGCACACGCCGTCCACCGACACGCTGGCGCCGATCTCCAGCCCGTCGCAGAAGCCGCGCGGGAACGCGAGCGTGAAACTGCGCAGGCCGGGCTTGTCGACGAGCACGGAGACGGTGGCGACGGCCTGGACGATGCCGGTGAACATGGCGTGGGATTCCTGGTGGACGGAGCCCCGATTGTCGCCGCTCGCGCCAATCCGCGCCGGCCGACGCGGCCATGCGGCCGTTCGCGGCGCCGCCGCACGACGCTCAGGCGCGCGCTTCCCAGTCGTCCGCGTCGAAGCCGACGGTGATGCGCCCGTCGTCCCACTCCACCACCGGCCGCTTGATCACGCTGGCCTGGTCGCGCATCAGCGCCTGCGCGGTGGCGGCGTCGATCACCGACGCCTGCTGCGCCGCATCGAGCTTGCGCCAGGTGGTGCCCTTGCGATTGAGCACGCGCTCCCAGCCGGCCGCGTCCACCCAGGCCTGCAGCCGGTCGGCGGGCACGCCGGCCTTCTTGAAGTCGTGGAACTCGTAGGCGACGCCGTGCGTGGCGAGCCAGTCGCGGGCGCGCTTGACGGTGTCGCAGTTGGGGATGCCGTAGAGGGTCGTCATCGGGCCATTGTCGCCGCGGGCTGGCGTCAATCGTCCAGCGGCTTCGGGATCGCCCCCGGCGTCCACCATTCCGACAACACCAGCGCCGCCAGGTCGCGGCTGGCGGACGCGTCGCCGTGGGCCAGCGCGTCGAGGAAGCGCAGCACCACCGTCTCCTGTGCCTTGCCCAGCGAGCCCAGGCGCGGCGGGTCGCGGTCGGGCGGGCGCAAGGACGTGAGCAGCGCGTCGGTGACCTCGCTTGGCCGGGCGATGTTGCGCAGCGCGTACGCCATCATGAACGGCAGGTAGTGGCGCCAGGAGGCGGCGTCGAGCCAGCCGCTGCCCCAGGGGTGGGCCTCGAGGTAGTCGTCGGAGACGGCGTCGACCAGGACGTCGAACGGCGGCGCAGGCCGGTCGAGGTCCAGCGCATCGCCGCCGCGCAGCGTCATCGCGGGGAAAGTGCTGCCTTCGGTGGAGAACGCCGCGAAGATCTCGGCGATGAGGTCGGCATGGGGCATGGCGGCTCGGGCGCGCGCGTCACGCGCGCGAAGCGGAAGGGGCGATGGCGGTACTGTCGCACAGCCGGCCCGGAGCGCCCACCCGGCCGCGCGCCGCAGGGACATCCGCCGGCGACTTAAAATCGGGCTTCAACGACATCCACGC
>DASQCX010000997.1:0-1528 GCA_035634455.1 Burkholderiaceae bacterium | reverse complement strand
GGCCCTGGCCGCTCCACGCCGGTCCTTCGGACCAGAGCGCGCCCGTCCACAACCGCTGGATCGGCGCGTTCGGCTGACGCAGGCCGTTGAAGATCGGGTCGATCGTCAGCACGTCGGGATCGGTGAAGTAGACGTTCGGCGGCGCGGTGGGGCCGAAGTCCCGCGGCGGCGTCGTCACCGTGCTCGGCGGCGCCATCGGCGCCGGCGTCTGCGCCGCGGCGATGCGCGGCGCCAGCGCGGCGACGCCGGCCGCGACACCTGCCGTCTTGAGCAGCACGCGTCTCGATATCACGTTCGCCTCGTCCCGCTCGCGTGCTTCGCTCGCCATGACTGACCTCCTTTTAATAGGCGCGCCTCGGCCGGCGGGGCCCCAGCCCCGCGACGGCTTGCAGCGCGCACGACGTCAGGAAAAGAAGGAACAACGCTGCGCTCGACGCGCGATCAGCGGCGCGACGGTATCAGACCCGAACGGCGACCGTCAATCGCGTGCCGCGCGCACGCGGCGCCAGAGTCGCTCGCGCCTCAACGGCATCTCGCAGATGTCGACGCCGAGCGGGCGCAGCGCGTCGGCCACGGCGTTGGCGATCGCGGCGGGCGCCGGCAGCGTGCCACCTTCGCCGGCGCCTTTGACGCCGAGCGGATTCAACGGCGATGGCGTGACGACATGGTGTACTTCGAGCGGCGGGACGTCGGCGGCGCGCGGGAGCGCGTAGTCCATCAAGGTTCCGGTCGCGAGCTGGCCGGCCTCGTCGTAGACGATCTCTTCGATCAGCGCGTTGCCGATCCCATGCGCGATGCCTCCGTGGATCTGCCCTTCGACGACCAGCGGGTTGATCATCGTGCCGCAGTCGTCCACCGCGACGTATCTGAGGATTCGCACGGTTCCGGTGTCGGCGTCGACCTCGACGACGGCGGCGTGGGCGCCGTTCGAATACGTCGATTGCGGTACGTGGACGTAGCCTGAGGCCTCGAGCCCTGGATCCATCGCGCCGGGCAGCGCGTAGCCGGGCCGCGGCGCGGTCGCGATCGCCGCGACGTCGCCGAGCCCGACGCTTCGGCCCGGCGCGCCGCGCACGGCGATGCGACCGTTGTCGAAGGTGAGATCCTCGGGCGCCGCCTCGAGATGATCGGCCGCGACCGCGAGCGCCTTCTTGCGCACCTCGGCGGCCGCGTGGGCGGCCGATGTACTCGCCAGCACGCCGACCCGGCTGGCGAACGTTCCGACGCCGTAGGCAATGCCCGCCGTGTCGCCCGGCACGACCGTGATCTGCTCGAGCGGCACCGAGAGGCCGTCGGCCACCACCTGCGCCAGCGTGGTCTCGTGCGCCTGCCCCTGGCTGGATGTGCCGGAGAACACGAAGACCCGTCCGAGTGGATCGACGCGCACGCGGACGCCCTCGTAGGGGCCGAGACCGGTGTCCTCGACGAAGAGGGCGAAGCCGAGTCCGATCGCGCGGCCGGCGGCCCGGGCGCGCTCGCGCTCCTTGGCGAAGCCCGACGCGCCGACCGCCTCGGCGACGCGTCTGAA
>DASQCX010000996.1:0-6058 GCA_035634455.1 Burkholderiaceae bacterium | reverse complement strand
CTCCGGCACCGACTGCCACACCAGCGCCGCGAACTGCGCCAGGTTGGCGACCCAGTCGCGCTCGCCCTCCAGCAGCGAGCGCGCCTGGGCGGCCAGCAGTTCGTAGGACGCGCGCTTGGCGGCGGGCGTGGACATGTCGAGGGTGTCGGCGACTTCGAAGCTCATGGCGTCTCGCGGCGGGATCGGTGGAACGGGCGGTGCGAGATGGTAGTGCAGCGGCGCCGCCCCCGCGGCGGCGAGGGAAACCCTGCCCGCCCGTCGAGGCGCGCCCCGCGCCACAATGTCCGGTGATGGATCCCGCCCGCACCCAGCGCTACCTGCCCTGGCTCGTCGCGACCGCGCTGTTCATGGAGCAGCTCGACTCGACGATCGTGAACACCGGCATCCCCGCGATGGCGCACAGCCTGGGCGTCACGCCGCTGAGCCTGAAGGCCGTGGCCACCAGCTACATCCTGGCGCTGGCGGTCTCGATCCCGGTCAGCGGCTGGCTGGCCGACCGCTTCGGCAGCCGCCGCATCTTCCTGTTCGCGCTGGGGCTGTTCACCGTGTCGTCGGTGCTGTGCGGCCTGGCGCCCAACGCCAGCCTGCTGGTGGCCGCGCGCGTGCCGCAGGGCGTGGCGGCCGCGATGATGATGCCGGTGGGCCGCAGCGCGGTCGTGCGCACCTTCCCGAAGTCGGAGCTGCTGCGGGTGATGAACTTCATCATCATCCCGGCGCTGATCGGCCCGCTGCTGGGCCCGACCGTCGGCGGCCTGATCGTGCACTGGCTCAGCTGGCGCGACATCTTCTTCGTCAACGTGCCGGTCGGGCTCGTCGGCCTGTGGCTGGGCCGCCGGGTCATGCCCGACTACCGGGCCGAGGATCCGCCGCCGCTGGACGTCGTCGGCCTGGTGCTGTTCGGCTCGGGCGTGGCGCTGCTGTCGTGGCTGCTGGAGGTGTTCGGCGAGCACACGATCCCGGCGCTGCAGATCGCGGTGCTGTTCCTGCTGTCGGTGGCGCTGCTGGCGGCCTACGGCTGGCACGCGACGCAGCTGCCGTTCCCGCTGCTGCGGCTGGGCGTGTTCAGGGTGCGCACCTTCCGCATCTCGGTGCTGGGCGGATTCGTCACGCGCCTGGGCATCGGCGGCCTGCCCTTCCTGCTGCCGCTGCTGTACCAGCTGGGGCTGGGCCTGCCGGCCTGGGAGTCGGGCCTGCTGATGATGCCGGCCGCGGCGGCGGCGATGTTCATGAAGGTGCTGTCGGCCTCGCTGCTGCGCCGCTTCGGCTACCGCCAGGTGCTGACCGCCAACACGGTGCTGGTCGCGTGCTGCATCGCCACCTACTCGCTGGTCGGGCCGGACACCTGGCTGGGCGCGATCGTCGCGCTGGGCCTGACCATGGGGCTGTTCAACTCGCTGCAGTTCTCCAGCCTGAACACGATGGCCTACGCCGACATCGAGCCCGACGCCGCCTCCATGGCCAGCACCATCGCCAGCACGCTGCAGCAGATGTCGCTGAGCTTCGGCCTGGCGATCGCGACGCTGGTGACCTCGTTCTTCCTGGCCGGCCTGTCGCAGTCCGACCACGTCGCCGTCACCCACGCGCTGCACCGCGGCTACCTCACGATGGCGACCCTGACGCTGCTGTCGTCGCTGGTGTTCCGCGGCCTGCGCCAGAACGACGGCGAGAGCGTCAGCAAGGGCGCCGCGCCGCGCGACCCGGCGGAACCCCGGCCATCGGAACTGGCCTGAAACCGGCCGCTTCTCGCGCGATCGGGGCGCCGCGGCGCGCGGAGAATGCGAAGCGTCCGAGGTATGCAACCGGCCGCAAATTGGGCGGAACCCAGGGGAACCCGTCACCCCGTACCGGCAGGACCCCGTCGCCTGGATCAGGCGTTCGGTGATGTCGCCCGCAGTCCAGCAATGGTTGCGGGCTTCGTCTTTTCAGGCGTCGCGCTTCCAGGCGGGCCGATCCCACTCCAGCAGTTCGGCCAGCCGGCGGACGATCCATTCGCCCTCGTTCGGCGGCACCGGCGCGTCCTCGCCCATCAGGCCGGCGTGCAGGCGCTCGAGGACGGCCGCCTCGGTGATGCCCAGCTGCCACTGCAGCGTCTGCGCGCGCTCGACCAGCATCGTGGCCAGCGCCTCGCAGAACTCGTAGCGCTGCGTGATCTGGGCGCGCGTCGCGTTCGGCCTGATCCGCCCGGGCTCGACGAACAGGGCGACGAACGACGGCGGGATCTCGATCTGGTTCTCGTCTGACATGCCGCGATTGTCTCCGGGCGGCCGCCGCGGGGGACAGCCCTGCGGCCGACGTGCCCGCGCGAGGCCCTGTATCCTCCGGGCATCCCGTCCGCCAACCCGTGCCCCGTCCCGCCATGCGCGACCTCATCCCGCTGCTCATCGCCCACGGCGCGCTGATCGTCTTCGTGATCACGCTCGCCGCGCGCGCGGGCGCGCCCGTGCCGGCGGCGCCGCTGCTGGTGGTGGCCGGCGGCGTGGCGATGGCCGGGCAGATCTCGCTCGTGGTGTGCGTGGCGGTCTCGGTGCTGGCCAACGTGCTGGGCGACGCCGTCTGGTACCAGGCCGGCCGCTGGCGCGGGCACCGGGTGATGAAGCTGCTGTGCCGCATCTCGCTGTCGCCCGACACCTGCGTGCGCCAGAGCGAGGGCATCCTGTCGCGCTGGGGCGGCAGCTCGCTGATCGCGGCCAAGTTCCTGCCGGGCATCTCGGTGGTGGCCGCGCCGATGGCGGGCGCGCTGGGCATGTCCTGGCGCCGCTTCGTCGCCTACGACGTCGGCGCCTCGCTGATCTGGACGCTCGCGTTCCTGGCGGTCGGCGTCATCTTCGCGGGCCAGATCGTCGCCGTGCTGGACATCATGACCGAGTTCGGCACCATCGCCGGCGCCGTGATCGTCGCCGCGCTGGCCACGCTGATCCTGCTGCGCTGGCTGCGCCGGCGCTGGATGCTCAGCGACCGCTACGCCCCGCGCATCGCGGTGCACGAGCTGCGCGAGCTGATGGCGGCCGGCGAGCCGCCCGTGGTGATCGACGTGCGCTCGGCGGTGGCGACGCAGCACGACAACCGGCGCGTGCCGGGGGCGATCGTCGCGACGCTGGCCGACCTGCCCGGCACCGTCCCCGGCCTGCCGCGCGACCGCGAGATCGTGCTGTACTGCAGTTGCCCCAACGAGGTGTCCGCGCTGCGCGGCGTGCGCATCCTGGCTGACCATGGCCTGCACCGCGCCCGCGCGCTGCGCGGCGGGCTGGACGCCTGGCTGGAGATCGAGGCCGCCACCCCGCTGGTCGCCCCCGCGGCCGGGCTCGAGCAGGACGCGCTGGCGCCGCTGGCCGTGCTGTCGGAGAGCGCGCCTTGAGCGTCGAGGGCGCGCGCGGGCGTCACGCGCTGGCGTGCGCGAGCTGGGCCCGGGTCCAGGCGACGATGTCGCCCGTCGACGAGGCGCCCGAGCGCCGCGCCACTTCCTTGCCGCCCCGGAACAGGATCAGCGTCGGGATGCTGCGGATGCCGTAGGCGGCGCTGGCCGCCTGCGCGGCGTCGCTGTCGACCTTGGCGAAGCGCACCTCGGGCATCTGCGCGGCCGCGGCGGCGAAGTGCGGCGCCATCTGGCGGCATGGCCCGCACCACGCGGCCCAGAAGTCGACCAGCACCGGCGCCTCGGTGGCGCGGAGGTATTTCGGGAGGACCGCCTCGGACACGTCCGCCGGCTTGGCATCGGCCAGCGCCGTGTTGCACTTCGCGCATACCGGCTGGTCGCGCAGCCGGTCGTCGGGCACGCGGTTGGTGGTGGCGCAGTGGGGGCAGACGAGCAGCATGGCGGTTCCTTCGTTCGCGTGGGATGCGGCGCCCGAAGCGAACGCCGCGTTCAGCGGGCCAGTTCGGCGGTGAACTGGTAGCCGCGCCCTCTCACGGTGCGGATGAATTGCGGATTCTCAAGCGATTCGCGCAGCTTGGCACGCAGCCGCGAGACGGCCAGGTCGATGCTGCGCTCGTTGCTGTCGCTGGCGGCGCTGCGCGTCATCTCGACCAGCTGGCCGCGGCTGAGCACCTCGCCCGGGTGTTCCGCGAAGGCCGCCAGCAGCCGGTATTCGACGTTGGACAGCGACAGCCCGACGCCCTCCGGGCTGATCAGCATGCGGTTGCGCCAGTCGATCTGCCAGCCGCCGAAGCCCGGCGCGGCCGGCGCGCCCGGCGGGGCGAAGCGCGCGGCGGGGTCGCCCCCCGGCTCGCCCGCCGCCGGCGCCAGCGCGCCGGTGCTGCGGCGGATCAGCGCGTGGATGCGCGCGAGCAGCTCGCGCGGCTCGAACGGCTTGGCCACGTAGTCGTCGGCGCCCATCTCCAGGCCCAGCACGCGGCTGATCGGGTCGCCCTGGGCCGTGAGCATGATCACGGGAAGCTTCGAATGCATGCGCAGGTCGCGGCACAGCTCGATGCCGTCGCCGTCTGGCAGCATCAGGTCCAGCAGGACGATGTCGATGCCGCCGCGCGCCAGTTCGCGCCGCATCGCGGCGGCGCTGTCGGCCAGGCGGGCCTGCAGGCCGTAGCGCGTGAGGTGGTCGCCGACGAGCTCGCGCAGCGCGGGGTCGTCGTCGACGATGAGACAGGTGATCATTGCAGCGGGCACGTTGCGGAAGGTGACGCGGTGCAGCATAGCGCGCGCAGTAGTGCGTGTCATGTCGACTTGATGCCAGCTTCGACACAAACGGAAGCGGCCTCGCCGGAGGGGCGAGGCCGCGGAAACGAAGCGGAAATGCCGGCCCGGTCCGTCAAGGCCGGGACGTCGCGTCACCAGACGGACAGGCCGTCGGTCAGCAGCTTCTGCAGCCAGCTGCGCGACGCGGTGTCGGCGGTGCCGCCGGCGCCGGTGAGCTCCGTCTTGGCGTCGACCACGTCGCCCGAGGCGACGATGCCGCCGGCCTTGATGTCCAGCGGGTTGACCACGCCCGAGAAGCGCAGCGTGTTGAGCGTGCCGTTGAACGACATGCTGCGCTCGCCGGCCACCACCAGGTTGCCGTTGGACAGCACGTTGATCACGTAGGCCGACAGCCGCGCGTTGAACTTCGCGGTGTTCTGCGAGTTGCCCTTGCCGGTGAACGAGTCGCTGCCCGAGGCCGTGGCGTCCATGTTGGCCAGGCCCTTGAGCAGCGTGCCCAGGCTGTTGGAGCTCATGCCCGGGCCCTTGGACGCGACGGCGTTCTCGCGGCTGTTGACGCTGTTGACGACGCTGCTGGCGTCCAGGCTTTCCGAGATGTCGATCTTGATCGTGTCGCCGATCGCCTGCGGCTTGCGCTGGTCGGAGAACAGCGAGACGTTGTTCATGTTGGCGCGGTAGATGCCGCCGGTGGCCGTGCGCTCGGCGTAGCTCGGCGGCGGCACGGGGCGCACGGAGGTCGGGCCCTGCACCAGCGGCTGGGGCGAGGAGCAGCCGGCCAGGGCGGCGGCGATCGCCAGCGCGGACAGGATGACGGGGCGGCGAAGCGCGAAGCTCGGGGTCATGGGCGATCCTTGGGACATGCGGCGCGGGCGGTCAATGGTCGAAGCCGGTGACCAGCGCGGTCACGACCGGCGCCAGCTTGCTGCGGCTGGTGGACCACTTGCCCATCTGGAACGCGCCGTCCAGCGAATAGGCGCTGCTGGAGAGCACGGTGCCGTTCTCGTCGCGCAGCGTCAGCGTGGCGTCGCGCATGTAGGGCTTGTAGTCGCTGCTGAACGGCTGCGTGCCCCACTCGATGTCGGCGGTGTAGGTGACGCGGAACTTGCACGAGGCCGGCGTGCCGCCCTCCTCGTAGATGCGGCTGTCGATCTGGTGGTTGCGCAGCTCGGCCTGCAGCGCCGGGGCGATGTCGGGGTCGGGCGTCAGCGGGTTGTATTCGACGCAGACCGCGTCGAGCGCTTTATGCTCGTGGTAGACGGTGTTCCTGGCGCTGCTGGGGCCCTGCGAGATGGCGCTGACGGCGACGGCGCCGGTGGCCTTGACCAGTTCGAGCACCGGCGCGGGGCTGACGATGGAGCAGCCCGGCAGCACGACGGCGGCCGCGGCCAGGGCGAGGGGCTTGAGATG
>DASQCX010000995.1:0-2171 GCA_035634455.1 Burkholderiaceae bacterium | reverse complement strand
AGCGTGATCGCCGTCTTGAACGGCTCGACCTCGACCGCGCGATCCGTCCACGAGCTCGCCGTCGCGCCGAACGCGGCCAGCCCGACGATGGCCGCCAGCACGACGTACTTGACGCGCTTGAGCCGCGCGTCCAGCGCCGCGCGCACGCGCAGCGGCCGCAGCCCGAGACGGCGCGTCGCCTGGCCGACGAGCTCCTGCAGCGCGCCGAACGGGCACAGCCAGCCGCAGAAGGTGCCGCGTCCCCAGGCGACGAGCGTGACGGCGACGAAGGCCCACAGCACGACGGTCATCGGGTCGTACAGGAAGAAGCCGAGCCCGCGCCCGGCGACCAGCGCCTGCACCAGCGCCGTCACGTTGACGATCGACAGCTGCCCCTGCGCGAACCAGCCGACGAACACCAGCGTGAACACGAGGTAGCCGCTGCGCAAGCGCGCGAGCCGGCGCGCGTCGGCGACGATCCAGCGCGGCCGCGCGAGCACCGTCGCCAGCAGCGCCAGCGCGAGGCCCAGCACGCCGAGCTCCCAAGCCCGCGAGCGCCAGATGCCGGGCCACGACTTGTTGTCGGCGTGCGGCTGGACGAGCTCGTCCGCCGGCAGCGCGTAGCGCAGCGGGAAGTCGCGCGCGATGCGCTCGGGGTAGATCGCGCCCCTGCTGCGCACGACGTGCAGCGCGAACTCCAGCGGCTGCGCGGGATCGAGCCCGGCGGGGCCGATCACGCGCAGCACCTTCGCGTCGGCGTGGCGCAGCCCGGGCGGCAGCGCGAGCGGGTCGTCGAGGTCGAGGTCGCGCATTTCCAGCGGCAGCTCGCCCTGGTGCAGCGTGATGCGGTCGGGCACCGCGCCGCGGACGAAGTCGTCGCCGACGAAGGTCCAGGGGCCGCGCGCGATCGCGAGCAGCGCGTGGTCGCCGTCGTCGAGCCGGCCCTGCAGGTGCGCCCAGCCCGCGTCGCCCAGCAGGTTGCGGCCGACGGCGGGCGTCGAGAGCCAGGCCACCCACAGCTCGGTGAACGTGTCGTCCGCGTCGCCGCCTGCCGCGTCGAGCGCGTCGACGCCGCTGCCCGCGAACGCCCGCGCCGCCTGCGCGCGCGTCACGCGCAGGTGCGCGAGCAGGCCCGCGCGGGCGAGGCCGTCCCAGTTCAGCGGGCGGAACGTGTCCTGGCGCACGCGCGCCAGCAGCTCGGGATCGCGGCCGCCCGCGAAGCCCAGCTTCGCGCGCGCCACGCGCAGCGACGCGGCGAGCAGGCCCTGGTTGACGATGCGCACCGAGGCCGTCGCCTTGGCCACGCCGTCGATGTAGACGTTGGCGCTGCCGCGCTGCTCGCCGCGGTTGCTGTTGGAGCCGATCTTGATGTTCTGGCGCAGCGACAGCCCGCGGTACTGCTCGACGAAGCGCGCGAGCGGCGCGGGCCCCAGGCCGTCGACGAACACCGGCTCGTGCTGCGACAGCACCTGCACGTCCATGAACGCGCCCTTGGCGTCGAGCGCGACCAGCAGGTCGGGCGGCGTGCCCGCGAAGCCCGGGATCGGCGCGAGGTCGGCCGATTCGTAGACGTAGCCCACCAGCGGCACCGCCGTGCCGTCCTGGCGGAACAGCGGCCACACCGGCAGCTCGATGTCGCGCTCGCCGACGATCAGCGGCGACGGGAAGCGCCGCTGCAGGTCGGCCTTGGTCAGCGTGCCGGCCTGCGCCGCGGCCAGCGCCCCGAGGCCGGCGCACGCGAGCGCGAAGCGGCGCGCGAGCCTGCGCCAGTCAGTCGTCGACCAGCACGGCATTCGGAACCTGTCCGACCGCGATCGTCTTGAGCGCTTGCGCCGTGGCGGTGTCGATGGCCGTGAGGTCGTTCGACAGCCCGCCCGCGACGAACAGGCGCGAGCCGTCCGCCGTCAGCGCCAGCGCCCAGGCGCGGCGGCCGACCGGCACCAGCGCGCGGACCTGGCGCGTGGCGACGTCGACGAACGCGACCTTGTTGGCGCGGCCGAGCGCGACGTACATCGTCCTGCCGTCCGGCGCCAGCACCATGCCCACCGGCGTGATGCCGTCCGCGGGCAGGCCGTCGACGGCGATAGTCAAGGTGGCCATCACGTCGAGGCTGGCGGTCGAGATCACGCTGATGCTCGCGCTCTTCTCGTTCGTCACCCACAGCTGCGCGCCGTCGGCGGCCAGCGCGAGGC
>DASQCX010000994.1:0-5077 GCA_035634455.1 Burkholderiaceae bacterium | reverse complement strand
CGGCCGCATCCCCGACAGCGCGCCGCAGACCCTGTGGCACCTGTTCCAGGCGGTCACCGTGGCCCGCGCCAACATCCGCGACCAGTTGCCCGCCGGCCTCGGCGGCAGGCCGCTGCAGCGCTACTTCATCGGCGCCGACGGCCCGGCGATGTCGGCCGGCGCGCTGCGCGCCGGCTTCACCGCCGTCGTCGGCTGGCCCACGGGCGACGCCCCGGGCCCCGACTCCAAGGCCAGGCCGGTGCCCGCCGGCGTCACCACCGTCGTCGACCTGATGCAGCGCGTGGATCGCCAGGAGCCGGCCGAGAAGCTGGAGGCGGTGGTGCGCAACGACCCGACGCTGGCGTTCCGCCTGATGCGCTATCTCAACTCGCCGGGCTTCGGCCTGTCGGTGGAGATCTCGTCGTTCCGCCACGCGCTGATGATCCTGGGCTACCAGCGGCTCAAGCGCTGGCTGGCGCTGCTGGTCACGAGCGCCATCGACGACCCGGACCTCAAGCCGCTGATGCAGCTGGCGGTGCGCCGCGGCCTGCTGATGGAGGAGCTCGCCCGCCCCGGCGGCGACGAAGCCCTGCGCAACGAGCTGTTCATCTGCGGCGTGTTCTCGACGCTGGACCGCATGATCGGCCAGCCCTTCGACCAGCTGCTCAAGACGATCCCCGTGCAGGAGAGCGTCGCCAGCGCGCTGGTCGACGACAGCGGCCCGTGCGCCCCGTTCCTGGCGCTGGCCCGCGCGGTCGAGGCCGAGTCGGCCTACGACATCCGCGAGATGGCCGAGACCCTGCTGCTGACGGTGGGCGACGTGAACCGGGCGCTGGTCAAGGCGCTGGTGCACGCGCATTCGCTGACCAAGGGCTGACCGGCGGCCGGGCGGTCGGCCCGACCGATCCGCGTCGACCTCGCACGCTGATTCACCGAGGCCGGACGTCCACCCCCATCGCTCCACTCCGCCATGTTCAGCCGATTGCGCTCCTCGCTCGCCGCCCTGCGCGGCTGGCTGCGCGACCTGGGAGAGGCGAGGATCCAGACCGGCATCGCGATCGTCGCGTTGATCGTCGCGGTCATCGCGCTGGAGCCTGTCGTCAGTGACCTGAGGGCGTCGCCGGAGGAGCGGCTCGCCAAGCTCGGATACAAGAAGACCTACGAGGAGTTCTGGCGCGCGATCTCCAACAAGCATCTCGAGGCTGCCGAGCTCTTCGGGGAGGCCAAGGTGAGGCTGGCGCCGGGCGACTTCCATCGGCTGTTCGACGGCCGGGTGTTCGACCCGGAGATCTTCGCGGCGCTTCGCAAGCGCGGCGCCATCGACAACCGGGACTGCCCCACGGACATCGAGGGCGTCCGGCTCTACCCCGCCGTCGCCCGGAATCCCGAGATGGCGCAGCGGCTTCGCGATCTGTGCGCCAACCCGGCGGTCGTCGCCCAGATCGCCGCCGCGCGCGCCGCCGAGGCCGACCGCCTGGCGCAGGCGGCGCGCCGGGCCGAGAAGCAGCCCGGGTGGCTGAAGCGCTGCGAGGCCGGATACGCGTCCGAGAACCCCGGCCGACTGCTCGACGAAGCCGCGACGTTCGACGCCCTCGCGCCGCGAACCTACTCCGAGCGCCAGTGCGTGCTGGCGGAAGTCAAGACGGGCCTGATCGTGCAAGGCGCGACGGGCGCCGGGGCTGCCGAACTGATCGCGCGCAGCGCCGCCAGGTGCTGCGCGAGGTACGGCCAATCGCCGGCGCCGGACTCGTCACGCCTGCGTTCGGCGGACGATGCCCTGGCGATGCTCAAGGACGGCTGAGGTCCGCGGGCCGTCGCGCGTAAACTCTCGCGGGGTATGTCCACGACCCCGCCCATCCCTTCCAAGCCGCGTCCGCCCGTGCTGCCGCGCCAGCCGCTGGGCTCGGGCGCGGCCGCCGCCGGCGCCACCGCGGCCATCGAGGACCTGCGCGGCGAGTTGCAGGGCTGGTTCGACATGTCGCCGCTGGGGCAGGTCGTGTTCGACGAATCGGGCGCCATCCTGCGCCACAACCCGGCGCTCGCCCAGATGCTGGGCCCGCTGCCGGGCCAGTTGCGCGACGCCGCGCCCGACCTCCGGCTGCTGCTCGGCTGGCCCGGCGAGCTGCCGGCCGTCGCGGACACGCGCACCCAGGACGGCTGGCTTGCCAACGCCGCGGGCGAGCCGCTGCGCGTGCGGGTGCGGGTGCGCGGCGTGTCGGGCGGCGGCGGCGGCCGCGTCGCCGGCGGGGCCGCCACGCGCTGGATCGCGCTGCTGGAGGATCGCCATCTCGAGGACGAGCGCGACGTCGCCCGCGTCGAGATCCAGGCGCTGATGGGCACCGCCGGCATCGGCGTCGCCACCTGGGACGCCGCGCGCGGCTGGGTCGGCTCGGTGCAGCGCGGCCCGCGCGTCGGCGCGCCCGAGGGCGGCGTGCCGACCGGCGACCAGCGCCAGGGCAGCCTGATGGCCGTCGGGCGCGACCTGGTCGAACCCGATTCGATGCCCGAATACGACCGGCTGCAGGCGGCGCTGCGCACGCGCTCGCAGGTCGAGGTGCGCTACGCCGTGCGCCATCGCGACGGCGACCGGCGCTGGCTGATGACGCGCGTCGAGCCGGCCGAGCTCGGGCCGCAGCGCGGCGCGTTCTCGGTGGTCACGGTCGACGTCACCGAGGAGGAGACGGCGCGCCGCCGCAACCAGGACCTGCTCGCCGAGCTCGGCACCATCCTCGACGTCAGCCCGGCCGGCATCGCCTACCTGCGCGGCGAGGAGCTCGTCCGCTGCAACCACCGGTTCGAGACGCTGCTGGGCGGCGGCGACTACCCGGCCGGCAAGCCGTTCGACGCCATCCTGGCCAGCGCCGGCGTGCCGGCCGAGACCGTCGCCGCGCTGATGGAGGCCGTGCGCGACGTCGGCGCGCTGGAGACCGAGCTGCTGCTGCCGGCCGGCACGCACCGCAAGCAGGCGGTCTGGTGCACGCTGGCGCTGCGCCGCACCAACGAGACCGCGCCGGGCGCGGTCGGCATGGTGGTGGTGCTGGCGGACGCGACGCGCATGAAGTCGCAGCAGAGCGAGCTCGAGGCGCTGTCGCGCGAGCGCGAGCTGATGTTCAACCTGTCGGACGTGGGCATCGTCCACCAGTGCGACGGCCAGATAGCGCGCGCCAACCAGGCGATGGCCGACCTCGTGGGCATGACGCCCGAGGCGCTCAAGGGTTCGCCCATGTCGCGCCTGTACGAGAGCGAGGCCGCGTGGCAGCACTACGTGCACCTGGAGACGCGCGACATGGCCATGCTGGGCCGCTCGCACGGCGAACGCCAGGTGCGGCGGCGCGACGGCTCGCTGTTCTGGGCGCAGGTCAGCCAGCGCCCGGTCGACATCGGCCTGCCGTCGGCGGGCACCATCCTGTCGTTCGTCAACATCGACGACCGCCAGCGCGCCCGCGAGTCGCTGGTGCAGCAGGCCGACCGCACGCGCGCCATCCTCGACTCGGTGCTGGTGGGCATCGTCACCGTCGGCGACACCGGCATCGAGTGGATGAACCGCTCCGCGCGCCGCATGTTCGGCGGCGAGCTGGCCGACTTCATCGGCGCGCCGATCTCGGTGGTGGCCGGCGACGAGCTCGACCACCCGCTGCGCCGCACCGACTACGGCGAGACGCTGGAGGAGGGCCTGGCCGAGACCTTCGAGTGCCGGCTGCGCGCGCGCGACGGGCGCCACTTCTGGGTGGTCGGCAACGTCGTCGTCACCGGCCAGGACACGGCGCACCGCCAGCTCACCTACGCGCTGCTGGACATCGAGCGCCGCCGCCAGGCCGAGGTCAGCATCGTGCAGGCGCGCGCCAGCCTGCAGCGCATCATCGAGACCGCGCCGCTGGCCATCGCGCTGTTCGACGCGGCGAGCCAGCAGGTGGTGCAGCTCAACCAGATGGCGGCCACCTTCGCGGGCCGGCCGATGAAGGAGATCCTCGGCCGCGTGCCGTCGCAGTGGCTGCCCGGCCCCGAGGGCGCCAAGCTGGCGGCCGACCTGCAGCGCGCGCTGGCCACGCCGGGCAGCGTGCAGCGCGAGCTGCGCCGCAGCGTCGACGAGGGCGACGACGCCGAGCCCGGCATCGGCGTGCAGCGCGTGTGGGACATCCGCATCGTCTCGCTGCGCTCGGCCGCCGACGCGCCCGACCAGCTGCTGATGGTGGCCAGCGACGTCACCGCGCAGCGCGCCGCCGACGAGGCGCGCCTGGCCGCCGCGATCGCGCAGCGCGAGATGCTGATCAAGGAAGTGCATCACCGCATCAAGAACAACCTGCAGGGCGTCGCGGGCCTGCTGCAGCAGAGCGTGTCGCGCCACCCCGAGGCCGCCGGCGCGATCGCCGAGGCCGTCAGCCAGGTGCACGCGATCGCCCAGGTGCACGGCCTGCAGGTGGGCGTGACCGGGCCGATGCGCGTGCGCGGCGTCGTCGAGGCGATCGCGGCGTCGGTGCAGCGCATGTTCGGCCGCACCATCCAGGTCGAGGTCAGCGGGCCCGAGCTGCTGCACCGCTTCGCGCTGACCGAGGCCGACTCGATCCCGGTCGCGCTGACCGTCAACGAGCTGTTCACCAACGCGATCAAGCACAGCGCGCCGGCCGCGGACGAGCCGGCCAGCGACATCCGCTGCCGCATCGTGTGCGGCGAGGCGACGGTCATGATCGTCATCGCCAACCAGGGCCGGCTGAAGCCGGGGTTCTCGCTGGCCAGCATCCCCCCCGGGGTATCCGGCCTGGGCCTGGTGCGCTCGCTGCTGCCGCGCAAGGGCGCGAAGATGGCCATCGAGGCCGAGGGCGATTCGGTCGTCGCCCGGCTCGAGCTGAAGCCGCCGGCGGTGGCGGTGCTCGACTCGTAGTAGACGAAGCGGTCCGTGCGGGCGCGTTCAGGAAGCGGCGGGTTTTTCGGGATGTGCTTGCCAAGCCCACTGGTTTCCTGAGGCCAGGCACGGAGACTCGGGGGACTCTTCTCCGCTCATGTCCCCCGCCGGCCTGCGGCCGGCGCCTCCTGATACTTCGCTGCGAAGAGTCCCCCGAGTCTCCGTGCCGCGCATGGCGTGCTGGCGGACAACATTCGC
>DASQCX010000993.1:0-9626 GCA_035634455.1 Burkholderiaceae bacterium | reverse complement strand
CGCCGGCGGGCGCGTTCGAGCACGTGGTCGCGCGCGTCAGCGGCCGGCTGTCCGGCAACGCGCCGCCGCTGTCGGCCGCGAAGGACGCGGTCGCGCCGCCGCCGATGGCGCTGCAGCTCGACGCGCTGCTGCGCGCCGACGCGCTGCAGCTCAAGCAGTTCGAGCTCAAGGCCGGCGCGGCGAGCCTGTCCGCCACCGGCGCCGTGAACCGCGGCCGCGACGACGCCTGGCAGGGCGACGTCAAGGCGCAATGGACGCAGCTCGACCCGGGTGCATGGTGGCGACTCGCAGACTCGGGGCCGCTGCGCGACGGCCCCAACTTGCTCAACGGCTCGCTGGCGCTGCACCTGGCCGACGCGCCCGCCACCTGGCAGGGCCTGGCCGGCGTGCGCGCCAAGGCCGAGCTCGTGCTGGCCGACAGCCTGCTGGCCGGCCTGCACTTGGACGGCAACGCCACCGTCGACGCCCTGCACGCGCCCTGGGCCGTGGCCGCCGAGCTGCACAGCGGCGGCAACCGGGCGCGCGTCGACGGCGCGATCAGCCCCGGCAACGCGCGCGCCGACGCGCTGGCCGTGATCGACCAGCTGCACCTGGTCGTCGACGCGCCGCAGCTGCAGCTGCTGGCGCCGCCTGGCAGGCCGGCCGCCGCGTCGCCGGCGGTCGCCGCGGCCTCGGCCCCCGCCGCCGCCGCACGCGGCAACTGGCCCACGCGCGGCGCGGCGAAGCTCGACCTGCAGGTCACGGGCGGGCTGGCGATCGGCGCCGGCGCGCAGGCCCGCCGCGGCGCGGCGCCGTGGCGCGTCGTCACGCAGGGCGAGCTGAGCGACTGGGCCGGCCCGCAGTTCAAGCTCGCGAAGCTGCAGTGGAGCGGGCGCGGCAGCAGCGATCCGCAGGCGCCGCTGGAGGCGAACGTCACGCTGGTCGAGGG
Source organism: Burkholderiaceae bacterium (assembly GCA_035634455.1). GTDB lineage: Bacteria > Pseudomonadota > Gammaproteobacteria > Burkholderiales > Burkholderiaceae_C > Scleromatobacter. Next base: position 8,698 of record DASQCX010000993.1, on the reverse strand, counting down.
GCAGTCGGGCGTCGCGCGCGTCACGCACGCGCAGGCGACGCTGTCGGGCACGCTGGCGCAGCACCAGCTGCAGGTCGACGGCGAGGCGCCGGTCAGCCCGCCGGCCTGGCTCGCGCACCTGGCCAACATCGGCAACGCGAACGCCACGCGGCTGGACGCCGTGCTGCAGGGCCGCTGGCGGCCCGAGGCGGCGAACACGCCGGCCTGGCAGGGCCACCTCGCGCAGTTCGACCTGCACGCGGCCAACGACCCCAAGGCAGCGACGCCGGACGTGGCGCCCGCGCCGGCGGCGGCGTCCGCGCCCGCGGTCGCCAACGCGAACTGGGTGCACGTGCGGCCGTTCGACCTCAGCCTGTCGCGCGACGCCGCGGGCGACTGGCAGACGCTGCGCGTGGCCGCCGGCGCGGCGGAGTTCGCGGGCCTGACGCTGAACTGGCAGCCCTCGTTCTGGACCGCGCCCGCGGCCCCCGGCGCGAGCGCGCACTGGGCGGTCGACGCGGCGCTGGCGCCGTTCTCGGTGGCCCAGATCATGGCGCGCGCCCAGCCCGACCTCGGCTGGCACGGCGACCTGCAGCTGGCCGCGCAGCTGCACGCCGCCTTCGACGGCCAGTGGCACGTCGCGGCGCAGCTGGGGCGCACCGGCGGCGACCTGAGCGTCACCGAGCTCGCGCTGGATCCGACCGCCGCGCGGCAGGCGCTCGGGCTCACGCGCGCGACGGCCAGTGTCAAGGCCGAGGGCGCGCACTGGGCCGCCGACGCCGACATCGCCGGCACGCGCCTGGGCGAGCTGACCGGCCACTGGACGGCCGAGGCGCCGACCGCCGCCGCGCTGCCCACGACCGAGTCGCCGCTGCGCGGCAACCTCAAGGCGCACGTCGAGGACCTGAACGTCTGGGGCGCCTGGCTGCCGCCCGGCTGGCGCCTGGGCGGCGAGCTGCGCACCGAGCTCGCGCTGTCGGGCCGCTGGGGCGACCCCAAGCTCACCGGCGAGCTGGTCGTCACGAAGCTGGCGATCCGCAACGCGCTCGAGGGCGTCTACGGCCGCGACGGCGAGGCGGCGATCCGCCTGACCGGCGACCAGGCGCAGATCGAGCGCTTCCGGCTGCAGGGCGGCAACGGCGAGCTCACGATCACCGGCGGCGCGGCGCTCGGCGCGGCGCCGCTGGCCAAGCTGCAGCTGCAGGCGCGCCAGTTCCAGCTGCTCGGCCGCATCGACCGCAAGGTCGTCACCAGCGGCAACCTCGCGCTGCAGCTGGGCCAGGAGGCGATCAAGGTCGACGGCAAGCTGGGCATCGACGAGGGCCTGTTCGACCTGAGCAAGGGCGGCGCGCCCTCGCTCGACGCCGACGTCGAGGTGATGGACGGCAGCACGCCGTCCGACAGCGACGACTCCGCCGCCACCACCGCGGCGGTGCCCAAGCCCAGCCGCGCCACGCAGATCAACCTGGCCGTCGACCTCGGCGACCACCTGCAGCTGCGCGGCCGCGGCATCGACACCACGCTCAAGGGCGCGCTGCAGATCACGTCGCCGAACGGCCTGCTGACGGTGCGCGGCAGCGTGCACACGGCCGGCGGGCAGTACGTCGCGTATGGCCAGAAGCTGGACATCACGCGCGGCGAGATCGCGTTCACCGGCCCGGTGTCCGACCCGCGGCTGGACATCCTCGCCGTCCGGCCCAACCTGGACATCGTGGTCGGCGTCGCCATCACCGGCACCGCGCTCGCGCCGCACGTGCGGCTGATGAGCGACCCGGAGATGAGCGACAGCGACAAGCTCTCGTGGCTGATGCTGGGCCGCGCGCCCGAGACCGTGGGCGGCGCCGACACCGCGCTGCTGCAGCAGGCCGCGATGGCGCTGCTGGCCGGCGAGGGCGAGGCGCCGAGCGACCAGGTGCTCAAGCGCCTGGGCCTGACCAACTTCGCGGTCAACCAGCGCACCGACGCCGACACCAACACCAAGCAGACCGTGGTGAGCCTGGGCCGCCAGGTCTCCAAGCGCGTCTACGTCGGCTACGAGCGCAGCGTCGCCGCGACGTCCGGCAACTGGCAGATCATCTACCGCATCGCGCAGCGCCTGACCGTGCGCGCCCAGGTCGGCGTGGACACCACGGCCAGCCAGACGGACAGCCAGGCGACGTCGCGCTCGCTGGACGTCATCTACACCTGGCGCTGGAACTGAGTAAGCTCGGGCGGCGACGGCCGTCGCGCGGGCATTGAACCGTTCCCGAGCTCGACGGCATCCACGGCGGACGAAGCTGCCGCCAGCCATGAACACCGCCCCGACACCCCGCCCCTCCTCCCGCCCCGCCGCGGCCGCCGGCGGCCTGCTCGACGACGCCGAGGATCGCCGCCTGGTCGCCTGCGTCTGCGCGCGCGAGCTGGCCGCGTTCGAGTCGCTGTACCGCCGCTACCACCCGCGGCTGTGCCGCTTCCTGCACCGCATGCTGCGGCCCGAGCACCTCGTCGAGGAGGTGCTGGACGACACGATGGTCGTGGTCTGGAACCAGGCCGGGCGCTTCAACGGCACGAGCAAGGTGTCGACCTGGATCTTCGCGATCGCCTACCGCAAGGCGCTCAAGGCGCTGTCGCGCCACGAGGATCCGCTGCCGGCCTCCGGCGAGGACGACGCCGGCCACCCCGAGGCCGACGCCGCCGACCGCCCCGACGCGCGCATGAGCCTGGCGCAGGCGCGCACGGCGATCGCCGCGGCGCTGCGGGGGCTGTCGGCCGACCAGCGTGCCGCGGTCGAACTGACCTACTTCCACGGCTTCAGCTACCCCGAGATCGCGCAGATCGTGGACTGCCCCACCGACACGGTCAAGACGCGCATGTTCCACGCCCGCAAGCGCCTGAAGGCGGCCTTCGGCGGCCAGCTGGACGACTGGCTATGACCTCCCACGCCGCGCCGAAATGGCCGATGATCACGTCCGGGGCCGCGTCCCCTTGTTCCTGGAGATTGGCATGAGCGGTCAGATCCTTCGCCTCGAACCCGATCCGCACGTCGCCGTGCAGCGGCTGCTGCCGTGGTACCTCACGGGCCGCCTCGAGACCGCGGAACACGACGTCGTCGAGGCCCATCTCGCGCAGTGCCCCGAGTGCCGCGCCGAGCTCGAGACCGAGCGCCAGTGGCAGTTGCTGCACCCAGGCCACGGCGCGCAGGTGGACGTCGAGGAAGGCTGGGCGCGGATGCGCGCCCGCCTGGCCGGCGAGCTGCCGACGGCGTCCGCGCCCGTCGCCCCGGCCCGGCCGGCGCCGGGCCCGCGCCGCCGCGGCTGGCTGCCGCCCGCCTGGCGCGCCGCGCCGCGCGGGCCGGCGCTCGCCTGGGCCGCGCCGGCGCTGCTGTCGGTCGCGCTGGCGGTGGCCATGGTCGTCACGCTGCGGCCCGTCGCGCCGGTCGCCGAATATCACGCGCTGGCCGCGCCCGCCGACGCCGGCGCCACCGCCGTCGTCCGCTTCCGGCCCGACGCCACCGAGGCGCAGATCCGCCAGGGCCTGAAGGACAGCGGCGCGCGCCTGGTCGACGGCCCCACCGTCAGCGACGCCTACGTCGTGCGCCTGCCGCGCGAGCACTACGCCGCCGCGCTCGACGCGCTGCGCAAGGCGCCGGGCGTCGCGCTGGTCGAGGCGCTGGAGAGCGCGTCGCCATGACCTGGCGCGACGCATGGCGCCGCGCGGCGCTGGGCCTCGCGCTGGGCCTGGCGTCGCTGGCGGCCGTCGCGGGCGACGACGCGGCCTCCGCGCCGGCCGTTGCCGCCTCGGCGCCGCGCGAGCTGCTGGTGATGCTGCGCGCGCCGACGGCGCACGCGCGCATCGACGGCAGCTACGGCGGCGCGGGCTACGGCGACGCGGCGCGCGCGCAGTCGCAGGCGCGCGTCGGCGCGCGCCTGGCGGCCGCGCACGGGTTCGCGGTCGTCACGCTGTGGGCGCTGCCGGCGCTCGGCATGGACTGCGTCGTGCTGGCGCTGCCGCCCGGGGCGGACGTCGGCGCCAGCATCGCCGCGCTGCAGGCGCATCCCGAGGTGGCGTGGGCGCAGGCGATGAACGAGTTCCACGCCCAGGGCCACGCGGATCCGCTCTACAAGCTGCAGCCCGCGGCCGCGCAGTGGCACCTGGACGACCTGCACGCCGTGGCCACCGGCCGCCGCGTGCGCGTGGCCATCATCGACAGCGGCATCGACGACAGCCACCCCGACCTCGCGCAGGCCGTGCTGGCGCGCGCCAACTTCGTCGACGGCCGCGGCTGGGCGGCCGAGGCGCACGGCACCGCGGTGGCCGGCCTGGTGGCCGCGCGCGCGGACAACGGCATCGGCATCGTCGGCATCGCGCCCGACGCGCAGCTGTACGCGCTGCGCGCGTGCTGGGAGGCCAGCGCGACGCAGACGCTGTGCAACTCGCTGAGCCTGGCCCGGGCGCTGAGCTTCGCGATCGAGCGCCGCGCCGAGGTCATCAACCTGAGCCTGTCGGGCCCGACGGACCTGCTGCTGGGCCGGCTGATCGACGTCGCGCTGGCGCAGCGCCAGCAGGTCGTCGCGGCGGTCGACGCGCGCGCCGCGGGCGGCGGCTTCCCGGCCGGGCATCCCGGCGTGATCGCGGTGGCCGACGCGCAGGCCGAACTGCCATCCGGTATCGCCGGCGCCTGGGCCGCGCCGGCGCGCGACCTGCCCGCGACGGCGCCGGGCGGCGGCTGGCGCATGGTCACGGGCAGCTCGTTCGCGGCGGGCGAGGTGTCGGGCCTGCTCGCGGTGATGGCCCAGGCCAGGTCGCGCAGCGACTTCCGCGCACCCGTGCCGCGACTCGTGCGGCTGGCCGGCGGAGGCATCGACGCCTGCGCCTCGCTGCTGGCGGCGGTGCAGCCCGCGGCCGCGCAGCCCGGCGCCGCGCCCGGCTGCCGCGCGCTGCTGGCCGTCGCCGGCGGACCGTCGGGCGCCGCCTCGCCATGACGCATCGCTGAAGGGCGCGCGCGATTGACCGCTCGCAGCACCGGGACCGTCGGCCCATGGCGCCGCGCGGCGCGCCGCCTGCTCGCGGCGGCCGTCGTCGCGCTGCCGTGCGCCGTCCACGCGCAGTTCGCAGGCACGCTGGGCGTCACCAGCGTCAACCGCTACCGCGGCGTCGGCACCGACGACGCCGGGCCCGTGCTGCGCGCGAGCGCGATGCTCGACCTGCCCGCCGGCGCGTATGGCGGCGTCTCCGGGCTCTGGCGCACGCGCGACGCGGGCCTCGCGAGCGCGCAGGCGCTGCTCGGCTGGAGCGGCCGGCTGCAGGCGCTGGGCGGGCTGGAGACGCTGTCGCCCGAATGGGGCTGGGACGCGGCGCTGCAGCGCGCGCACTACGGCGAGAGCTCGCGCTACGACTTCTCCGAGGCGATGCTGGGCCTGCTCGCGCCCGACCTCGCGCTGCGCGCCTGGTTCGCGCCGCACTACTTCGGCGGCCCGACGCGCACGCTCTACACCGAACTGGACGCCAGCCACGCGCTCGACGCGCGCTGGCGCGCGTTCGCGCACCTGGGCTGGCTGCACTACGGCCCGGCGCCCGCGTACCAGGCGCGGACGGCCGATCGCGTCGATACATTGGCAGGTATGTCGTACACGCTCGCGAACTGGAACCTGCAGCTCGCGCGCGATGGCCTCGTCGCAGGCCATGCGCGCGACGAGCTCGACGCGCGCCGCCGCCGCGCCGCCTGGATCCTGGGCGCGAGCGTCGCGTTCTGAAAGGCTTGAACCACGGCCCCGGCCATCGGCATCCACGTGCAGGCGCTGCCACCGCGTCGCATTCCAACCAGGAGCCGAGACCATGACCGATTCACCGATCGCCCGCCCGCTGCCCTTCGCCCTCGCGTTCGCCACCGCCGCGCTGCTCGCGGCCTGCGGCGGCGGAGGCGGCGGCGGGACGCCGAGCCAGCCCACCACCGGCGGCGGCCAGAACTGCACCACCGGCCCCTACGGCACGACCTGCGTGCCCACCGGCAACGGCTTCGGCGGCGCGGGCGGCGGCAACTACGTGGCCAACGCGCTGGTGAGCGACAGCACCGCCACGCAGGCGCTGCACCACGACGCCAACCTCATCAACGCCTGGGGCCTCGCGTTCAACCCACAGGGCTTCTCGTGGGTCGCCAACGCGGGCACGGGCACCTCGACGCTGTACGACGGCGACGGCGTCGCGCAGTCGCTGGTGGTGACGCTGCCCGCGGGCACCGACGCCTCGGGCATCGTCTTCAACGGCACCAGCGACTTCTCGATCACCGAGAACGGCGTCAGCGGCGCCGCCCCCTTCATCTTCGCGACGCTGCAAGGCCAGATCGCGGCATGGGCGCCCACCGTCGACGCAACGCACGCGTTCACGATCGTCGACAACGCCACGTCCGGCGCGGTCTACACGGGCCTCGCGATCGACACCGGCACCGGCGGCGACAGGATCTACGCGGCCGACTTCGTCAAGGGAACCGTCGACGTGTTCAGCGGCAGCTTCGCGCCGGTCACGACGGCGGGCGGATTCGTCGATTCGACGCTGCCCGCAGGCTACGCGCCGTTCGGCATCCAGCAGATCGGCGACAAGATCTATGTCGCGTACGCGCAGCCCGACCCGACCACGCACGAGAAGGTCGGCGCCGGCCTGGGCCTGGTCGACGTGTTCGACACTCAGGGCAACCTGGTGTCGCACCTGATCCCGGCCGGCGGCGCGCTGAACGCGCCCTGGGGCCTGGCGATGGCGCCGCCCAACTTCGGCAAGTTCTCCAACATGTTGCTGGTGGGCAACTTCGGCGACGGCAAGATCAACGTCTACGACCCGGCAACGGGCGCCATGGCCGGCACGGTCAGCAACAACGACGGCTCGGCCATCGTCGTGCCCGGCCTGTGGGCGCTGCAGTTCGGCAACGGCATCAACGCCCAGCCGACCAACACGCTGTTCTACACGGCCGGCCCCGGCAACGAACAGCACGGCCTGTACGGCCGGATCGACATGAATTGACGCCGGCGGCGGGCGGCACTGTCTGCCCGTCCAGTCGATTTCTTGCCCTGCACGTGCTTTTTGGCGCGAAGCATGGTATGATCGAAGACTTTTCTCCCCGCCCGGAGCATTAATACCAAATGGCAACCTCTTCCAAAGCCAAGAAGCGCACCGTCCGTCTCGCGTCGGGCCGCAAGCGCGCTCGCCAAGACGTCAAGCTGAACGCGCACAACTCGTCGCTGCGCTCCAAGTTCCGCACCGTCATCAAGAACGTCCAGAAGGCTGTCGCCGCCGGTGATTCCGCGAAGGCCGCCGATCTGTTCAAGTCCGCCCAATCGACGATCGACTCGATCGCCGACAAGGGCCTGTTCCACAAGAACAAGGCCGCTCGCCACAAGAGCCGCCTGGCTGCCAAGGTCAAGGCCCTGGCTGCCCCTGCCGCCGCCTGACAGCGGCTTCCCGGGCGGGAACGTGGAAAGGGCGCTTCGGCGCCCTTTTTACTTTCGAAAGCGGCGCTGCCGCAAAGACGAAGGCCTCGCGATGCGAGGCCTTTTCGTTGGCGCGGCCCGACTGGGGTGGATCCTGCGCAAAGGCCTTCCGGCCGGCTACTTCTCCGCGGGCTGGAAAGCGCCGTCCGGCAGCAGGCAGCCCTCGACCACCGGCAGCTTGTTGTCGCGCGCGAAGTTCATGACGAAATCCCAGGCCATGGGCTCCAGGGCCTTCAGGCGCTCGTCGACGATCACGTGCTTGACGTTGCCGATCAGCCGCGGCACGCAGTACGGCGAGTAGCCGATGAACGAGCCGATGCCGCCCTTGCCGCCGCCGGGGCGAAAGCAGGACATCGCGCCGGCGAGCCGCTCCGCCCAGTCGCTCGGGCGGAACGTGCGCCCGTCCAGGGTCTGGCCCTGGATGAAGAATTGACGGGGTTGAGCCGGGTTCATCGAGATGGGTAAGGCGGGGAACCTCGTATTGTGCCCTGCGCTGCTGCATCGCACCAATCTTGTGGGTTACGAGACGCGTTCACGTCCGTGCAATCCGCCGGCCTTGAGAATGTTTCTCCCCTTGGCCGGCCCCCGCGGGAGCGTTTTCAGCAACCCGACTGCCGGCCGTTTTTCTTCCCGCCACCCGACAGGAGCCCTCCGCGATGACCCAGCCCGCCGCCATGCCCCATGTGATGAACACCTACGGCCGCCTGCCGTTCGCGTTGTCGCACGGCCGAGGCAGCCGAGTCTGGGACACCGACGGCCGCGAGTACCTGGACGCGCTCGGCGGCATCGCCGTCAACACGCTGGGCCACGCGCACCCGCAGCTGGTCGCGGCCATCGCCGACCAGGCCGGCAAGCTGATCCACACGTCCAACTACTACCAGGTGCCGCTGCAGGAGACGCTGGCCGCCATGCTGTGCGAGCGCTCGGGGCTGTCCGCCGCGTTCTTCTGCTCGACCGGCCTGGAGGCCAACGAGGCGGCGATCAAGATCGCGCGCAAGTACGTGCACGACAAGGGGATCGAGCGCCCCGAGATCATCGTGTGCGAGCGCGCCTTCCACGGCCGCTCGCTGGCCACGCTGTCGGCCACCGGCAACCCCAAGATCCAGGCCGGCTTCGGGCCGCTGGTCGAGGGCTTCGTGCGCGTGCCGTTCAACGACGCCGCCGCCGTGCGCGCGGTCGCCGAGTCGAACAGGAACGTAGTCGCCGTGATGCTGGAGCCCGTGCAGGGCGAAGGCGGCATCAACCCGGCGCGCAACGAATAC
>DASQCX010000992.1:0-7381 GCA_035634455.1 Burkholderiaceae bacterium | reverse complement strand
GATGTAGAAACGTCCCTTCGTCGCCCACGCGATCAGCGGCGACGCCACGAACGCCGTCACCAGCGCGATCAGCGCCGAGAACGTCTGCGCCAGCGCGCCGAACGCGCCTAGGTGCGCCGCGATGCTCAGCACCGAGGCCGCGGCCATCGCCCCCACGCCGACCGGGTTCACGTCGTGCAGGTAGGCGCGGCGGAACTCGATGCCGCGCGGCGACAGCCCCAGCGGCTTGTTGACGACGAGGTCGGCCACCACCGCCATCAGCCACGAGATCGCCAGGTTCGCGTACAGGCCCAGCACCTTGCCCAGCATCGTGAACACGTCGAGCTCCATCAGCATCAGCGCGATGGCCGTGTTGAACGCGACCCAGACGACGCGGCCCGGGTGGCTGTGCGTCAGCCGCGCGAAGAAATTCGACCACGCCAGCGAGCCGGCGTACGCGTTGGTGACGTTGATCTTGAGCTGCGACAGCACGACGAAGGCCGCCGTCGCGGCCACCGCCATGCCGGGGCGGCTGAACACGGTGTCCCACGCCGCCAGGTACATCTGGTTGGGGTCGACCGCGCGATCCGGCGGCACTGCCTGCCCGATCGCGATCCAGGCCAGCAGCGCGCCGCCCAGCATCTTGAGCACGCCCGGCAGCACCCAGCCCGGGCCGCCGACGGCCACGCCCAGCCACCAGCGGCGCCGGTTGGCGGCGGTGCGCGCGGGCATGAAGCGCAGGTAGTCGGCCTGCTCGCCCATCTGCGTGATCAGCGCGATGCCCACCGTCATCGCGCCGCCGAACTTGAGCACGTCGAACGCGCCGCCGCGGCCGTCCTCGCCGGCGTAAGCCCACAGCCCGGCCAGCGCGTGCGGATGCGCGCGGAACACGAACGCGTAGGGCAGCACCAGCATCGCCAGCCACAGCGGCTGCGTCCACACCTGCAGCCGGCCGATGGCGGTGACGCCGTGCGTGACCAGCGGCAGCACGACGAGCGCGCAGACGAGGTAGCCCCAGGCCGGCGGGATGTCGAACGCGAGATCCAGCGCGTACGCCATCACCGCGGCCTCCAGCGCGAAGAAGATGAAGGTGAAGCTCGCGTACAGCAGCGAGGTGATGGTCGAGCCGAGGTAGCCGAAGCCCGCGCCGCGCGTGAGCAGGTCCATGTCCAGCCCGTGGCGCGCGGCGTAGACCGCGATCGGCCAGCCGGCCAGCGCGATGATCAGCCCGGTGGCCAGGATCGCCCAGAACGCGTTGACGAAGCCGCACTGCACCAGCAGCGTCGCGCCGACGGCCTCCAGCACCAGGAAGGACGCCGCGCCGAACGCCGTGTTGGCCACGCGCGCCTCCGACCACTTGCGGAACGACTGCGGCGTGTAGCGCAGCGCGTAGTCCTCCAGCGATTCCTGCGCGACCCAGCTGTTGTAGTCGCGCCGCAGCTTCACCACGCGCTGGGGCGCGGGCGCGGCGGTCGGCGCGGGATCGAGGGCGGCGTCGGTCATGGGCGACGCCGACGCACTCAAGACTCGTGCCGTCCCTTGCGCCTGGCACCAAAGCTGCAATACGCTGCGCAAGATGAACCTGACCCCGCGCGAAAAGGACAAGCTGCTGCTCTTCACCGCCGCGCTGCTCGCCGAGCGGCGCAAGGCGCGCGGCCTGAAGCTGAACCATCCCGAGGCGGTGGCGCTGATCAGCGCGGCCATCCTGGAAGGCGCGCGCGACGGCCGCAGCGTCGCCGAGCTGATGAGCGAAGGCCGCCGGGTGCTCACGCGCGCCGACGTGATGGACGGCATCGCCGAGATGATCCCCGAGATCCAGGTCGAGGCCACCTTCCCGGACGGCACCAAGTTGGTGACGGTGCACCAGCCGATCACCTGACGCACTCGCACGGTGCAACCCTCCCCGACCAAGGACGCGATGATCCCCGGCGAACTCCTCACCGACGAGGGCGACCTCGAACTCAACCCCGGCCGGCGCCGCCTGACGCTGGTGGTGGAGAACGCCGGCGACCGCCCGATCCAGGTCGGCTCGCACTACCACTTCGCCGAGACCAACGCCGCGCTGCGCTTCGACCGCGCCGCGGCGCGCGGCATGCGGCTGGACATCGCCTCCGGCACCGCCGTGCGCTTCGAACCGGGGCAGCAGCGCACGGTGCAGCTGATCGAGCTCGCCGGCGCGCGCACCGTGTTCGGCTTCCGCGGCCTGGTCCAGGGGAAGCTCTGATGCCGACGATCGGACGACGCGCCTACGCCGAGATGTTCGGCCCCACCACCGGCGACCGCGTGCGGCTGGCCGACACCAACCTCGTCATCGAGGTCGAAAAGGACTTCACGCTGGCCGCCGGCGGCTACGGCGAGGAGGTGAAGTTCGGCGGCGGCAAGACGATCCGCGACGGCATGGGCCAGGGCCAGGCGACGAACGGCCCGGGGCCGGCCGACGCGGTCGACTGCGTCATCACCAACGCGCTGATCGTCGACCACTGGGGCATCGTCAAGGCCGACATCGGCCTGCGCGGCTGCCGCATCGCCGCCATCGGCAAGGCCGGCAACCCGGACGTGCAGCCGGGCGTCGACATCGTGATCGGCCCCGGCACGGAGATCATCGCGGCCGAGGGAATGATCGTCACGCCGGGCGGCATCGACACGCACATCCACTTCATCTGCCCGCAGCAGATCGAGGAGGCGCTGGCATCGGGCATCACCACGATGATGGGCGGCGGCACCGGCCCCGCCACCGGCACCTTCGCCACGACCTGCACGCCCGGCCCGGCCAACATCGAGCGCATGCTCAAGGCCGCCGACGCGTTCCCGATGAACCTCGGCTTCCTCGGCAAGGGCAACGCGAGCCGGCCCGAGGCGCTGCGCCAGCAGGTCGAGGCCGGCGCGGTCGGCCTGAAGCTGCACGAGGACTGGGGCACGACGCCGGCGGCGATCGATTGCTGCCTGTCGGTCGCCGAGGAGACCGACGTGCAGGTCGCGATCCACTCGGACACGCTCAACGAGAGCGGCTTCGTCGAGGACACCGTCGCGGCGTTCAAGGGCCGCACGATCCACAGCTTCCACACCGAAGGCGCCGGCGGCGGCCACGCGCCCGACATCATGAAGGTGGTCGGCGAGGCCAACGTGCTGCCCTCGTCCACCAATCCGACGCGCCCGTTCACGGTCAACACGCTGGACGAGCACCTGGACATGCTGATGGTGTGCCACCACCTGGACGCCGGCATCGCGGAGGACCTCGCGTTCGCCGAGAGCCGCATCCGCCGCGAGACCATCGCCGCCGAGGACATCCTGCACGACCTCGGCGCGATCAGCATGTTCAGCTCCGACTCGCAGGCCATGGGCCGTGTCGGCGAGGTGATCCTGCGCTGCTGGCAGACGGCGCACAAGATGAAGGCGCAGCGCGGCGCGCTGCAAGGCGACTCGGAGCGCAACGACAACCACCGCATCAAGCGCTACGTCGCCAAGCTGGGCATCAATCCGGCGCTGACGCACGGCATCGCGCACGAGGTCGGCTCGATCGAGGTCGGCAAGTGGGCCGACCTGGTGCTGTGGCAGCCGGCATTCTTCGGCGTCAAGCCGGCGCTGATCCTCAAGGGCGGCTTCATCGCGCATGCCGCGATGGGCGACCCGAACGCCTCGATCCCGACGCCGCAGCCGGTGCACTACCGGCCCATGTTCGGCAGCTTCGGCGGCGCGCTGGCGCAGGGGTCGCTCACGTTCCTGTCGCAGGCCGGCGTCGCCGCGGGCGTGCCCGCGCGCGCGGGCCTGCGCAAGGCCATCGCCACGGTCAAGGGCTGCCGCACGGTCACCAAGCGCGACATGGTGCACAACGCCTGGCTGCCGAAGATGGAGATCGACGCGCAGACCTACGAGGTGCGCGCCGACGGCCAGCTGCTGACGTGCGAGCCCGCCACCGCGCTGCCGATGGCGCAGCGCTACTTCCTCTTCTGACCGGGACGCGGTCGGATTTCACGCATCGTTCGCGAGCGTGGGGGAATTCAACATTTTGGGGATGGCCCTGGCGGGCCGGCAGGACTCCAGTAGAGACGTCGATGCACGGCGTTCCGTCCGCACGTGACGCGCCGGTCCGCCGTGCCGCGACGCATGGAGAACGCATGTGTAAATGCCATCGTCGTTGTGCACCGTCGCGTACGCTGCGGCGTTGTAGAGACAGGCACGGGCACTCGATGCCGTCACCGACGCCTCGCCGATTCAAGCGGACGTTTCCTGGCGCGCCGATTGCTAGTACCGGATGACGCAGATGGAACCCGACAAGGAGGGTAGAACCATGAAAGTCGCAGGCGAACCCGACCCTGCACCCTGGCGACCGCTGGGCGAGCGCATCACGCGCCAACCGCCGGCCAAGCCCGAGTGGCAGCCGCTGCCTCATGCCCCGAGCATCGAGGTCAACCGTCAAGGCCAGTTGCGCACCAACCTGCCGCTGCCGAAGTAATTCGAGCACGGCCACCCAAGGCGAGGCCCGAGCCGCCCGCCTGACATCCCGACCGGCATCGCCCGGTCGACACGCCGGCTCCGCCAAGACGGAGCGCCCCAACGGCGTCACGACGTTCCGAAGCGGACGTCAAGGCGGATTTTCCTCCCCTATACAACATGCCCGGCGCGGGAAGCCCCGAGGCAGCGTTCCCTCCCCGACCTGCGAAACTACCGGCTGCACCGCGCGCGCACCGCCGCGGCCCACGGGAGAACACGACATGAAAGCCACCTGGAACGGCGCCGTCCTGGCCGAGAGCGACGACATCGTCACCGTCGAGGGCAACCACTACTTTCCCGAGTCCAGCCTGAACCGGGACTACGTCACCTTCAGCAACCACCGCACGAGCTGCCCGTGGAAGGGCCAGGCGTACTACTACACGCTGCTCGTCAACGGCGAGATGAATCCCGAAGCGGTCTGGTACTACCCCGAACCCACCGAAGCCGCGGCCAACATCAAGGGCCGCGTCGCGTTCTGGAAGGGCGTGAAGGTCGAGTGACCTTCGCAGCACGCACGTCCACGAGACAACCACTGCCACCACCCCCCATGCAACCCATCCACAAGAAGAAGTTGTTCGCCGCGCTCGCGGCCGCCGGCCTGCTCGCCGCCTCGGCTTTCGCCGAGGACGCGGCGCCGCCGAAGCCGGGTACGCCGGGCGCGTCGTCGGCCGCCGCGGCCGTCACCGCCGCCTCGGCGCCCGCCGTCACGCCGCTGGCCCGCCTGCCCTACACGCCGGTGCTGGACGTCGGCTCGATGGACAGGACGGCCGACCCGTGCGTCGACTTCTTCCAGTACACCTGCGGCGGCTGGCAGAAGAACAACCCGATCCCGGCCGACCAGTCGCGCTGGGACGTCTACTCCAAGATGGAGCAGGACAACCGCCGCGTGCTGTGGGGCATCCTCGACCGCCTGGCCACGCAGACCGCCGGCCGCACCGTGTCGCAGCAGAAGATCGGCGACGCGTTCGCCGCCTGCACCGACGAGGCGCTCACGCAGAAGCTCGGCGCCCAGCCGATGAAGCCCGAGCTGGACCTGATCGCGGGCATGAAGGCCAAGAAGGACCTGCCGGCCGTGCTCGCCGCGCTGCAGCTGAACTCGGGCGACGACGGCCTGTTCTTCAGCTTCGGCTCGTCGCAGGACTACGCCGACTCGTCGCGCGTGATCGCGTTCGCCAACCAGGGCGGCCTGGGCCTGCCGGAGCGCGACTACTACTTCAAGACGGACGCCAAGTCCAAGGAACTGCGCGACAAGTACGTGGCGCACGTCGCCCGCATGTTCCAGCTGATGGGCGACGGCGCGGCCGACGCGAAGGCGCACGCCGACACCGTGATGTCCATGGAGACGGCGCTGGCCAAGGGCTCGATGACGGCCGTGGAGCTGCGCGATCCGCGCAAGCTCTTCCACCCGGCCACCGAGCGCAAGCTGCAGGCGCTGACGCCGGCCTTCGACTGGAAGTCCTACCTGGCGGGCATGGGCGTGGCTGGCAACGACCGCTTCAACGTGAGCCAGCCCAGGTTCTTCCAGACGCTGGACTTCCAGCTGCGCATGCGCAAGCTCGACGAGATCAAGACCTACCTGCGCTGGCACGTGGCGCACGTGTCGGCGCCGTTCCTGTCCAAGCCCTTCGTCGACGAGAACTTCGACTTCTACCGCCGCACGCTGCGCGGCGTGACCGAGGTGGCGCCGCTGTGGCAGCGCTGCGTGGTGCTGGTCGACAACCAGATCGGCGAGGCGCTGGGCCAGGAGTTCGTCAAGGAGAACTTCAGCCCCGAGCTCAAGGCCAAGACGCAGCACATGACGCAGCAGATCCAGGCCGCGATGGAAAGCGAGATCAAGGGCCTGGACTGGATGGGCCCGCAGACCAAGGCCAAGGCGCTGGAGAAGCTGCACGGCATGGTCAACAAGATCGGCTACCCGGACAAGTGGCGCGACTACTCCGCGCTGGAGATCCGGCGCGACGACCTGCTGGGCAACGTGCAGCGCGGCGACGCGTTCGAGGCGCGGCGCCAGCTCGCCAAGATCGGCAAGCCGGTCGACCACAACGAGTGGGGCATGACGCCGCCGACGGTCAACGCGTACTACGACCCGCAGATGAACGACATCAACTTCCCGGCCGGCGTGCTGCAGCCGCCGCTGTTCGACGCCAAGCTCGACGATGCGCCCAACTACGGCAACACCGGCGGCACGATCGGCCACGAGCTGACCCACGGCTTCGACGACGAGGGCCGCCAGTTCGACGCCAAGGGCAACCTGAAGAACTGGTGGACGAAGAAGGACTCGGGCGAGTTCGAGAAGCGCACCACCTGCCTGACCGACCAGTACGGCAAGTACATCGTCGTCGACGACGTGCACATCAACTCCAAGCTGACCCTCGGCGAGGACCTGGCCGACTTCGGCGGCCTGGTGCTGGCGCTGATCGCCTACCGCGCCGAGGCGGCCGCGCACCCGGCGCCGGCGTCGCTCGACGGTTTCACGCCCGACCAGCGCTTCTTCATCGGCATGGCGCAATGGGCCTGCTCCAACGACCGCCCCGAGCAGCTGCGCCTGAACGCGGCCACCAACCCGCACTCGCCGAACCGCTACCGCGTCAACGGCCTGGTGGCGAACTTCAAGGAGTTCGAGCAGGCGTTCGCGTGCAAGCCGGGCCAGCCGATGGCCCCGGTGAAGCGCTGCCAGGTCTGGTGATGTAAGGTATTGGCCGCGGTCCGCCGCGGCCCCACGAGGCGGGCCGCCATCGAGCGGCCCGTTCTCATTTCAAGCGCAAGGATTTCGTGATGACTGACAAGCAAGCGCCCCTCCAGGTCGGCAAGCGCATCGCCGGTGGCCAGGGCCTCAGCCAGGTGCTGCTGCGCCGCGGCAGCGAGGTGGAGCTGGACTGGGACGTGCGCCAGAAGAGCCGCTTCGCCGCCA
>DASQCX010000991.1:0-2192 GCA_035634455.1 Burkholderiaceae bacterium | reverse complement strand
GGCGGTGGTGGCGGTCAGGTTGGTGTGGTCCGAGGCGTTGTGGCAGTTCGTGCAGGTGTTGGTCCCGCGGTCGCGCGTCCACAGCGGCTGGATGTGCGTCGGGTAGTTGATGATGCCGTTCGTCGGCACCGGCGTGGCCAGGTCGTCCGACGCGCTCGGGTTGCCGGTGTAGCGCAGCGCGACGGCCGGACGCGCGGTGACGCCGGCCTGGGTCGTGTCGGCCCAGACGTCGGTGGACACCATGTCGGCCTTGAGCGTCGCGGCCGTCGGGTCGAGGCGCACGCGCGTCTCGGCCATCGTCTCGCCGGACTGGTGCGCGCTGGCCATCGCGGCCAGCAGGCCCGCCGGCTGCGTGTTGGCGACGGCGCCGGTGTTGATCGGCGCGCCGCGGCGCGGGCTGTGGCAGCCGTCGCAGGTACGCTTCTCGCCCGGGCGCACCTGGATCCAGTTGGTGTGGGTCTGGAAGGCGCGGCCCTGCGCGTCGACCACGGCCAGCGCGATCGGCGTGTCGGACGGCACGTTCAGCTTGAACGAGCCGTCCGGCTCGATCGGCGCGTAGCCGAGCACCTGCTGCGCCTCGAAGTCGGTCTCGCCCAGCGAGCTGCGCATCTTCATCATGCTGGTGGGCGGGGCCACGGCGCGCACCGCGCGGATGAAGCGGGCCGGCGCACAGTTGTAGGCGGCGTTGGCGGGATCCTTCATCTTGGCGATGTCGGCCACCGTGGCGCGGGTGTCGTTGACGTCGACCGGCGCGGTTTGCGGGATCAGCGGACTGGTGCAGCCGGCGTTGGCGTCGACGGCGGCGAGCATGCCCTCGCCCATGCGGCCGAGGCCGTCGGTGTCGTAGACGCTCTTGACGTTGAGCGTGCCCATCTTCTGCGAGGCCAGCGTGTCGTCGAGCGGCGCGGCGGCGACGGTGGTCGGCTCGGTGCGCGCCTGGATGGCGACGGCGTCGACGTACATGAAGCCGGCCGGCGGCGTGGCCACGGGCAGCATCGACTGGTTGGCCGGGTCGAACATGTAGACGGCGTACGGCGGCGGCACGTTGTCCTGCACCGGGTCGGCCGCGCTCTCGGCGAGCGGGCGGTTCGTGTCGGCCAGCAGCGCGAGCTCGGCGGCGGACAGCGTCGAGCAGGGCACGACCGTGCCGTTCTTGGTGACCTCGCACGGGCGGTACGACACCAGCACGCGGTTGGTGCCGTCCCACAGCGGGTAGGGCGAGGTGAAGCGGCCGTAGGTCGAGAGGCCGCGGTCGATGTTGACCGTCTGGGTGGTGGCCTGCTGCTGGCCGCCGACCGCCGCGATCGACTTCTTGGCCGGCGTGTTCTGCTCGGAGTAGTCGGCCGCATCGATCAGCATCAGCGCGCCGCCCTCGTGGGTGCGCTGCAACGGCATCAGGTCGGACGAGAGGAAGCCGGCGTACTTGCCGGTGGGATCCATGTCGCGCGGGTGCAGGAAGCTGTTGCCGTCGCTGTGCGCGCCATACAGCACGAACATGTCCGTGCCGTCCGGGTTGACCGTGAACACCTTGAAGTGGTTGCGGCCGCCGACGTGGTCCCAGCGCGAGAACATGATCTGGCCGTTCGGTCGGATGACGGGGTTGCGGTCGTGGCTCTGGTTGAACGATATCTGCGTGATGTTGCTGCCGTCCGTCGCCATCGTGTGCAGGTTGAACACACGTTCGCGCTCGTATTCGTCGAGTGCGTAATAACTGTGACCGAGCGCCTGGTTGGGCATCGACTCGGTCTGGCGGTTGGACGTGAAGACGATGCCCTGGCCGGCCGGCAGGTAGACGGCGTGGATGTCGTCGTCCTTGGTCGAGGACGTGATGCGCCGGAACGTGCCGCCGGTCAGGCCGCCGGTGGTCATGTCGTATTCCCAGATGTTCCAGTGGCCCGTGCAGGCCGCCACGCCGCCGATGGTCACGGCGTTGTCGGCCGGGCAGCGCATCGAGAACAGGATCTTCTTGCCGTCCCACGACACCTCGGGCGTGGAGGCGTCGCCCTTGCCGAGCGTGAACTGCGCGGTGATGTTGTGCTCGGGCGCGCTGGGCGAGGACTTCTCGCGGATCATCAGGTCGCCGCCGGGCGCGGTGGGCGCGCCGTTGGTGGGGTTCAGGCCGATCGTGTTGACGCGCATGGCGTACGCGATGGGCACGTCGCCCTGCACGGTGACCGTGTTGGACTCCGTCT
>DASQCX010000990.1:0-4884 GCA_035634455.1 Burkholderiaceae bacterium | reverse complement strand
CCACACGCTGGACGCCGCGCTGCACGCGCTGGTCGCGCAGGTGCGGCTCGAGCTGCG
Source organism: Burkholderiaceae bacterium (assembly GCA_035634455.1). GTDB lineage: Bacteria > Pseudomonadota > Gammaproteobacteria > Burkholderiales > Burkholderiaceae_C > Scleromatobacter. The sequence continues at coordinate 4,827 of DASQCX010000990.1, read as the reverse complement.
CTACAACGCGCGCGCCGCGGCCGGTTCGGCGCAGGCCCCGGACGAACGCGCGCTGGCCGTCGTGCGCGAGTTCGGCGCCGCGCTGCCGCACATCCGCGAGCTGCTGGACTCCGACGTGCTGGCCGCCTGGCGCGGCGACCCGGCGGCGCGCAGCGTCGACGAGGTCCTGCTGTGCTATCCCGGCCTGCACGCGATGATCCATCATCGCATCGCGCACCAGCTGCACCGATTGGGCGTGCCGCTGCTGGCGCGCATCGTCGCGGAGCTGGCGCACGGCGAGACGGGCATCGACATCCACCCCGGCGCCCGCATCGGCTCGCACTTCTTCATCGACCACGGCACCGGCGTCGTCATCGGCGAGACGGCGGTCATCGGCAGCAACGTGCGCGTCTACCAGGCGGTGACGCTGGGCGCGAAACGCTTCGAGACCGACGCCGACGGCGCGCTGGCCAAGGGCGGCGCGCGCCATCCGATCGTGGAGGACGACGTCGTGATCTACGCCGGCGCCACCGTGCTGGGCCGCGTCACGATCGGGCGCGGCGCAACCATCGGCGGCAACGTCTGGCTCACGCGCAGCGTGCCGCCGGGCAGCCGCATCGCGCAGGCCGTCGCGCGCGACGACCACGTCGATCCCGGCGTCGGAGGCTGACATGGGGGACTTCGACAAGCGCGCCGGACCGGCATCGGCGCGGCGTCCGTCGACGCGCTTCGGCCCGGTGATCCGCGAGCTGCGCGAGTCGCGCGGCTGGTCGCAGGAGCAGCTCGCCGGCCAGGCCAGCCTGAACCGCTCGTACATGGGCGAGATCGAGCGCTCGGTCGCGATGCCCTCGCTGGCCACCGCGGAGAAGCTGGCGCACGCGCTGGACGTCGCGCTGTCGGAGCTGATCTCGCGCTGCGAGCGGCACGCGGCCGCCTGAGCCGCCCCGCGTTGATGGCTATAGCCGGTTGATCCGCCCGACAGCGCTCGGGATACTGCCTTCGACGCATTTCGCATAACCAAATTCGTTTTCAGACCGAGGATTCCTCGCCCATGGCAGACACCACCAACGCGCCGATGGCGCTCGGCGACAACGCCGCCCGCCAGCTCGCGAACGCCACCAAGACCGCGCCGACGCTGTCCACCATCAGCCCGCGCTGGCTGACGCACCTGCTGCAGTGGGTGCCGGTCGAGGCGGGCATCTACCGGCTCAACACGGTCAAGAACCCGCAGGACATCGAGGTGCTGTGCGCCAAGCGCGACGAGGCGCAGCTGCCCGCCACCTTCGTCGACTACGACGAGGCGCCGCGCGAATACTTCCTGAACGCGGTCAGCACGATCGTCGACGTGCACACTCGCGTGTCCGACCTGTACGGCAGCCCGCACGACCAGATCAAGGAGCAGCTGCGCCTGGCGATCGAGACGATCAAGGAAAAGCAGGAGAGCGAGCTGATCAACCATCCGGACTACGGCCTGCTGGCCAGCGTCGCGCCGGAGCAGATCGTGTATCCGCTGACTGGCGCGCCAACGCCGGACGACCTCGACGAGCTGCTGACCAAGGTGTGGAAGGAACCCGCGTTCTTCCTCGCCCACCCGCTCGCCATCGCCGCCTTCGGCCGCGAGTGCACGCGCCGCGGCGTGCCGCCGCCGACGGTGAGCCTGTTCGGCTCGCAGTTCCTGACCTGGCGCGGCATCCCGCTGGTGCCATCCGACAAGGTGCCCGTGGCCGACGGCAAGAGCAAGATCCTGCTGCTGCGCGTGGGCGAGAAGCGCCAGGGCGTGGTCGGCCTGTTCCAGCCGGGCCTGGCCGGCGAGCAGGGGCCGGGGCTGTCGGTGCGCTTCATGGGCATCAACCGCAACGCGATCGCGTCGTACCTGATCTCGCTGTACTGCTCGCTGGCGGTGCACACGCCCGACGCGCTGGCCGTGCTCGAGGACGTCGAGATCGGCAAGTACCACGACTACCCCGACACCTACAAGTAAGCCGCGATGCCGACTCCTGATGCCGGCAGCGACGCCGCCGCGATCGCGGCCGGCCTGCCCGACCTCGCGACGCTGACGCGCCTCGCGGGCGAGTTCTTCAGCGCGCTGCCCGGCGCGACCGCGGCCGGCGGCGTGCCGGTGCCGTCCAACCCGCTGCCGGCGGGGCTGAGCCTGCCGCCCGGCGCGATCGGGCCTTCCACGCCCGCGGCCGTGCCGTTCGGCGCGCTGCCGCCGGGCGCCAACCTGCTGCCGTCGTCGCCGCAGGCGGCGGCCGACGTCGGGGCCTCCGCGCCCGCGCTGCTGCCGCATGCGGCGACGCCCGCCAACGGCCTGAACGACCTCGTGCTGCAGGCCGCGCCGGGCTACGACGGCCGCCTCGGCGGCGTCGCGCTGGGCGTGCCGCAGGCCGCGGCGCCGGCCCCGCTCGCGACGCCGTTCCCGCAGCCGCCGCTGGCCATCGCGCCGCAACAGCCGCCCATGCCGGACGCGGCGCCGTACTACTTCCTCGCGGATCGCGCGGCCGCGACGAGCCTGCCCGAGGCGCCGTCCATCGCGACGCCACGCCTCGACGCAGCCGCCGCCCGCGGCTTCGCCCTGCCCGACCCCGACCTGCTGCGCGGCCTGCTCGGCACGCACCAGCCGTCGCCCGGCGCGCGCGCGCCGTCGACCTCGCAGTTCTACTTCCTGGAGCCGGCGCGCCCCCCGCACGCCGCCGCGGACCGCCATCCGCCGTTCGACGTGAACGCGATCCGCCGTGACTTCCCCATCCTGCGCGAGCGCGTCAACGGCCGGCCGCTGGTCTGGTTCGACAACGCCGCCACCACGCAGAAGCCGCAGGCCGTCATCGACCGGCTCAAGCACTTCTACGAGCACGAGAACTCCAACATCCACCGCGCGGCGCACGAGCTCGCCGCTCGCGCGACCGACGCCTACGAGGGCGCGCGCGAGACGGTGCGGCGCTTCATCGGCGCCGGATCGACCGAGGAGATCGTGTTCGTGCGCGGCACCACCGAGGCGATCAACCTCGTCGCCAAGAGCTGGGGCGCGGCGAACGTGCGCGAGGGCGACGAGATCGTCGTCTCGCACCTGGAGCACCACGCCAACATCGTGCCGTGGCAGCAGCTGTGCGCCGCCACCGGCGCGCGGCTGCGCGTGATCCCGGTCGACGACTCGGGCCAGGTGCTGCTGGACGACTACCGCAGGCTGCTCGGCGAGCGCACGAAGCTGGTCGCCGTCACGCAGGTCTCCAACGCGCTGGGCACGGTGGTGCCGGTGGGCGAGATCGTCGCGCTGGCGCGCCGCGCCGGCGCCTGCACGCTGGTGGACGGCGCGCAGTCGGTCTCGCACATGCGCGTGGACGTGCGCGCGCTCGACGCCGACTTCTTCGTCTTCTCCGGCCACAAGATCTTCGGCCCCACGGGCATCGGCGCGCTGTACGGCCGCAAGTCCGTGCTCGACGCGATGCCGCCGTGGCAGGGCGGCGGCAACATGATCGCCGACGTCACCTTCGAGAAGACGGTCTACCACGGCCCGCCGGCGCGCTTCGAGGCCGGCACGGGCAACATCGCCGACGCGGTGGGCCTGGGCGCCGCGCTGGAATACGTGGAGCGCATCGGCATCGAGAACATCGGCCGCTACGAGCACGCGCTGCTGGAATACGCGACGCAGCGCATGGCGCCGATTCCCGGCGTGCGTCTGGTGGGCACCGCGCGCGACAAGGCGAGCGTGCTGTCCTTCGTCCTCGCGGGCTTCACGACGCAGGAGGTGGGCGAGGCGCTCAACGAGGAAGGCATCGCCGTGCGCACCGGCCACCACTGCGCGCAGCCCATCCTGCGGCGCTTCGGGCTGGAGACCACGGTGCGGCCGTCGCTGGCGTTCTACAACACCTGCGAGGAGGTCGATCGCATGGTGGACGTGGTGCGGGCGCTGGCGGCGCGCCGCCACTGAACGCGGGCCGGGCCGTCCGCGGCGCCCAGCCGGCCTCCGGCCGATATCACGTCTCGCCCCGGATCGGGGCGGTCGCGCGCCATCCGTCAAGGATTCCCCACAGTCCGACTGGAGACGCTCCCCTGCCCGAGGCGGGGCACCTCTGCCAAGATCATCCCAAGCTCGATCGAGCCGTCCGAGCGGCGGCATTCCTTCCTGACGATGAGCCGGCGCGCGGCGCCCCTGGTGCGAGCTCCCGGGGTGCGCGGCGGCCGGGGTGGCCCCACATGATGCGCGTGAACAGGATCCGTTCGATGCCCCGGCTGCCCCGGTACTGGCCGATCGTCGCCGTGTTCGTCGCGATGACGATCCTGCAGGCGTCGGTCGCCGCCTTCAGCATCCAGCTGCTGTCCACCGTGCGCGCCTACGTCGCCGGCGAGAGCCTCTACTCGAAGGCGCAGAAGGACGCGCAGATCTATCTCCTGGACTACGCCGAGAAGCAGGACGAGGCCGACTACGCGCGCTTCATGTCGGCCCTGGCGATCCCGCTCGGCGACCGCGCCGCGCGCGAGGCCCTGCAGCAGCGCCGGCCCGACGTCGAGGCCGCGCGCCGGGGCTTCGCCGAAGGCGGCAACCACCCGGACGACATCGACGGCCTGATCCGCATGTTCCGCTGGTTCCAGCACGTGCCGTTCATGTCGCGGCCGATCGCCACCTGGACGGAAGGCGACCGGACGATCCAGGAGATGCGCGAGCTCGTCGACCGCGCGCGCGACCGGATCCGGGCCGGCGAGACCGACGCCCCCGCCGTCCAGGCCATGCGGCTGCAGTCCCCGGTCATCAACGAGCGCCTGACGGGGCTCACCAGCGCCTTCTCCTCGCAGCTGGGCGAGGCCTCGCGGACGACGCAGCGCCTGCTGCTGGGGCTCAACACCAACATC
>DASQCX010000989.1:0-2144 GCA_035634455.1 Burkholderiaceae bacterium | reverse complement strand
CCTGGCGCAGGAAGATGTCGATGATCGCGATGTCGCATCGGTGCGCGTCGTCGCTGAGCCAGGTGAGGGCGCTGGCCTGGTCCACGGCGGTGCCCACCACCTTCACCGGGGCCATTTCCTCCAGCGCGGCGATCAGGTTCTCCTGGATCACCGGACTGTCCTCGACGACGAAAGCCAACAGGTTCGACATGCCACAAGAGGATCCGTCGACGACGTCGGCGCGACCCTCTGCTCCACATTGTGCAACGACCGGACTGTTTCCGATCAAGCGCGGCGTCAGCCTGCGACGCTCGCGTTGCGGCGCCGCCATGGCGCCGGACGACTCGTCCGCTCGAGTCACTCGTGCGGCGCGTCCCCGCAGTCCAGCTGCTGCCAGGTGGACGGGAAGGCCGCCTCGTCGCCCAGGTTGTCGTCGGCATGGCATGGATCGAACGGGTCACCGATGCTCAGCAGCACGCCCGGTTCGAATTGCGCGTCGCGCGCCTGTCCTGCAGGAAAGTTGTCCATGTCCGCCTCCGACCAGCCTGTCTCCGTGATGGCGACTGCGCTGGTGGGCGCCCGTCGACCTTTGCAACCAGTTTGCTCAGGCGTGACAGGACTGAACATAGGCTGATAGCCAGACGCCATGTCGGATTGCGCCTACATGGCATCCGGCGCTCGGAAGCGCGCCACGGCCGAGGTGATTTGTATCCAGCTGTGCGAGCTCTGTCAGCCTGGGCCTACCCGCGGCCGGACCAGGCCTACCGGCGGTCGGCGCGTTGGCCGATTGGGGCTGCGCGTCCCGGGGCTTACCGTGCAGCCATGACGACCTACACCACCCCCCATCCCGCGACCGGCCACTCCAACCCGCGTTCGGACATGCCGCGCATCCGCCCCGCTTCGGCGGCCACCTCCCGCACCGCCGCCGCCTCGAACGATCCCGACGCGCTGCGCGGCGGCCAGACGCCCGGCTGGCAGCCGGGCGCCTCCAAGGGCGTGCCCAAGGCGGTGGTCGGCGTCGTCGGCGCCGCGCTGGTGGGCGGCGTCGTGCTGGCGATCACGCTGCTGGCGCCGTCCAGCAAGGTGGTCAAGCACGCGCAGCCCGACCCGATCGCGGAGTCCCGGGCCGGCGCCACGACGACGCCAGCAAAAGTTCAGGCACCAGCAACGCAGCAGACACCCGACACGGCGACAGTGGCTCCCACGACGCCGGATACTCCGGCACAGGCCCCGGCCCAATCCAACAAGTAACAGCAGGCCGGCCACGAGACGCCCGCATCGACCGCGCAGGTCGATGGGTCTTCGAAGGAGAGCTCGCATGACGCTGCACTTCGACTGGTTCCACGCGCCGCGCTGGCTGGCGCACGCGCACGTCAGCCGGGCCGTCTCGCTCGTGCTGGGCGTGATCGGCGTCTCGCTGCTGTTCGGCGCCTTGCGCATCGTCGACGCCGCCGTCTCGGGCGCGCTGATCGACGAGCCGGCGGCGGCCGTCGTGTCCGCGAACCAGCGTACTTCGATGTCGCCCGACCGGCTGCTCGGCAGCGAGCCCCCGTCCTCGGGCGCCTCGGCGATCGACACCTCGGCGACGGTGGAAGTGCCGGAGGCGACGGTGGAGGCGATCAGCCTCTGATCCGCGCCGGCCCGATCGGCTGCCCGCAGCCCCCGAAACCGCGCTCCGGCGCGGTTTCTTTCGTTTACCGGCCCGGGGCTTGCGTCGATTGAACCTTCACGCGGATTGAAGTAGCCTGCCACCCTTTCGCCACGAGCGTTTCCGCGAGCGTGGGCAGCAGGTGGCGCAGCTTGGACGCCACGGCCGAGTTGGCGGCCAGGATCGTCCAGCCGTCGTCGTCCAGCGGACCCGCCCGCAGGTGCTGGCGCAGCAGGCCGGGCAGCACGTCGGCCAGCGCGTCCAGGCGGGCCTGCGACGCGCGCACGCGGGCGAGCAGGCCGGCCAGGGTGTCGTCCCGCGCGAGGCTCTCCCCGAGAGGCCGGGCGAGCGGCGCCACGGACGGCTGGTGCGGCAGGGGCGCGAGGAACGCGCGCGGCGGCCTGGTGCCGGCGCGGTCGTTGGGTTTGGGCGGTCCGGGCGGGGCCATTTGTTGGAGAGTGTAGCGATGCAGATCATGATCACCCACGGCGGCATGTCGCGCACGCGGGTCATGCAC
>DASQCX010000988.1:0-1964 GCA_035634455.1 Burkholderiaceae bacterium | reverse complement strand
CGACGGCCTTCTTGGCGCCCTTGGCCGGCTTAGCCTCGGCAGCGGCGGCCTTCTCGGCGGCGGCCTTCTCGGCAGCCTCGGCGGCGGCCTTGGCGGCAGCTTCGACGGCGGCCTTGGCACGCTCCTCGGCCTCGGCGCGCTGGCGCGCTTCCTCGGCTTCGCGCAGGCGGCGCTTCTCGGCGAGCTCCTCTTCCTGCTTGCGCATCAGCTCGGCCTGCGCGCGCGCTTCTTCCTCGCGGCGCAGCAGCTCGGCTTCCTGCGCGGCGGCGGCGGCCGCGGCGGCCTGCTCGTCCACGGCGGAATCGTCACGCTGGACGAACGTACGCTTCTTGCGCACCTCGACCTGGATGGTGCGGGCCTTGCCGCTCGCATCCGCCTGCTTGATCTCGCTGGTCGACTTGCGGGTCAGCGTGATCTTCTTGCGCTCGCCCCCGGCGGTGCCGTGTGCGGTGCGCAAGTAGTCGAGCAGCCGCTCCTTGTCTGCGTCGTTCAGCGCGTCGTCGGCCGTCGCCTTGGCGACGCCGGCGGACTGCAGCTGTTCGAGCAGCGTTGCAGCGGGGCGATTCAGCTCCGCTGCAAACTGGGCGACGGTGGTCACTGCCATTTCGGGAATTCCTTGCTCGGTGTTCCGGGCGTTCGTGTATTACGGTTGACTTCGTTGGAGCGGCGCGGCTTCAGGTGTTGAACCAGTGCTCGCGCGCCTTCATGATCAGCGCCTTGGCCTTTTCCGCGTCGACGCCGGTCATCTCCGTCAGCTCGTCGACGGCCAGGTCGGCCAGGTCGTCGCGGGTGTGCACGCCGCCGTCGGCCAGCTTGCCGATCAGGTCGGGCGTGAGGCCGTCGAGGTCGCGCAGGTCCTGCGAGACTTCCTCGATGCCTTCCTCGCGCGCGATCTCCATCGTCAGCAGCGCGTCCTTGGCGCGGGTGCGCAGCTCGTTGACCGTGTCCTCGTCGAAGCCTTCGATCTCCAGCATCTCCTGCAGCGGCACGTAGGCCACCTGCTCGAGGCTGGTGAAGCCTTCCTCGATCAGGATGTCGGCGACTTCCTCGTCGACGTCCAGCTTCTCGACGAACAGCGCGCGCACGCCGCCCGATTCCTCGGCCTGCTTGGCCTGCGATTCCTCGGCCGTCATGATGTTGATGCGCCAGCCGGTCAGGTCCGACGCCAGGCGCACGTTCTGGCCGCCGCGGCCGATCGCGATCGCCAGGTTCTCCTCGTCGACGACCACGTCCATCGCGTGCTTCTCCTCGTCGACGACGATGGAGACCACGTTGGCCGGGGCCAGCGCGCCGATGACGAACTGCGCCGGGTCTTCCGACCACAGCACGATGTCGACGCGCTCGCCGGCCAGCTCGTTGGTGACCGCGGTCACGCGCGAGCCGCGCACGCCGACGCAGGTGCCGATCGGGTCGACGCGCTTGTCGTGCGACAGCACCGCGATCTTGGCGCGCGAGCCGGCGTCGCGGGCGCAGCTCTTGATCTCGAGCAGGCCCTGCTCGATCTCGGGCACTTCCTGCGCGAACAGTTCGACCATGAAGCCCGGCGCGCTGCGCGAGAGCATGATCTGCGGGCCGCGGGCCTGCGAATCGACCCCGGCGATGAACGCGCGCACGCGGTCGCCCGAGCGCAGGTTCTCCTTCGGGATCATCTCGCTGCGCTTGAGGCGCCCTTCGACGCGGCCCTGCTCGACGATGATGTCGCCCTTGTCCAGGCGCTTGACCGTGCCCGTGAAGATGCGCTCGCCGCGCGACAGGAAGTCGTTGAGCAGCTGCTCGCGCTCGGCGTCGCGGATCTTCTGCAGGATCACCTGCTTGGCAGCCTGCGCGCCGATGCGGCCGATCGGCACCGAATCGATCGGCTCCTCGATGTAGTCGTCGACCTCGATGTCGGGGATCTGCTCCTGCGCCTCGAACAGCAGGATCTCGGCGTCGGGGATCTGCAGGCCGGCCTCGTTGGGCACGAC
>DASQCX010000987.1:0-5652 GCA_035634455.1 Burkholderiaceae bacterium | reverse complement strand
GCGATGTTCCCCAAGGCCTGAGCGATGCCTGCGACGCGTGCGACGCGCCGCGCGGCCTCACGACGCGCCGAGGCGCGTCACATCAGCAGGTGCTCGCCCGCGTTGTCGCCGCCGAGGATGACGTAGTTGACCTTGCGGATGTCGGCCAGGCGCCCCTTGATCGGCTCCAGGATGCGCTTGCCCTCGACGTGGCGGTACTCGCCCTTGTTGAAGTCGGAGGCGCTGCCGTAGTACTCCTTGTAGAGCCGGCCGTCGACCTCCACCGTCTGGCCCGGGCTCTCCTCGTGGCCGGCGAACAGCGAGCCGATCATCACCATCGTCGCGCCGAAGCGCAGGCTCTTGGCGATGTCGCCGTTGTGGCGGATGCCGCCGTCCGCGATGATGGGCTTGGTCGCGACGCGCGCGCACCACTTCAGCGCCGACAGCTGCCAGCCGCCGGTGCCGAAGCCCGTCTTGAGCCGCGTGATGCAGACCTTGCCGGGGCCGACGCCGATCTTGGTGGCGTCGGCGCCCCAGTTCTCGAGGTCGATCACCGCCTCCGGCGTGCCGACGTTGCCCGCGATCACGAAGGCCTGCGGCAGCGTCTTCTTGATGTGCGCGATCATCTTCTTGACGCTCTCGGCGTGGCCGTGCGCGATGTCGATGGTGACGTAGTCGGCGCCGATGCCGGTGGCTGCCAGGCGCTCGATGACCGCGTGGTCCTCGGGCTTGACGCCCGCGCTGATCGACACCGGCAGGCCCTTGTCGCGCATGGCCCTGGCGAAGGCGACGGTGTCGAGGTCGAACCGGTGCATCACGTAGAAGTAGCCGTTGCTGGCCAGGAACTCGGCGATGGGCTCGTCCAGCACCGTCTTCATGTTGGCCGGCACCACCGGCAGCTTGAAGCGGTGCGGGCCGAACTGCGTCGAGGTGTCGCACTCGCTGCGGCTGTCGACCACGCACTTGCGCGGCAGCAGCAGGATGTTGTCGTAGTCGAAGATCTCCATGGCGGATTCGCTCCTTACTTCGGGTCGGCGCAGCGGTCGGTGGCGACCTGCGTGATGCGGCCCGCGGCGTTCTCGATCCACGCGGTGGCCACCAGGTTCTCGGCGTGCGCGTTCTCCGGCCAGCGCAGGCCGAACAGCGGGGCGACGGCGTGCTTCGCGCCGAGGCCGTCCGGCAGCGCGACCGGGCCGACCAGCACGCGCACGAGTCGGCGCGGGATCTGCGTGTCGCGCACGCCCACGGGGATCTGCTCGACGAGCGCCATCCAGCCCGTGCTGCCGGCGGGCCACACGCCCGTCGCATGCATCTGCACGCCCATGTAGCCGTTGTGCGGCAGGCTGGAGTGGACATAGAAGCGGCGTTTCGACGACGGCCTGGCCAGCGCGGTGACGCTGTCGAACGCCGCGGGCGCGCTGGCGATGCGCGCGGGCAGCTCCGCGCTCACGCGCGCCAGTCGCTCGCCGGCCTCGGGCAGCGCGCCCGGGGCCATGGCCGCGTCGTCGGCGGCCGGCGTGATCCAGTCCAGGCTCCATTCGCGGGCGGCGACGGGCATGGCGCCCAGGCCCGGCGGCGCGGCCTGCCAGCAGGCGAGGCAGTCGGCGCCGATGAAGTGCTCCACCAGCAGCGTCGCGCGGGCGGGGCAGTCCTGCGCGATGCCCGGCGGCGGCTTGGGGGCGGCCGCGGCGAGCGTCGCCGCCAGCAGCCCGGCCGCGGCCAGGGAAACGCGTCCGGCGCGGCGGGCGCCCGAATCTAGAATGGGTGGATGCATATCCAGCATTCTGACGCCGATCCCGAAAGCCCGGGCGCCGACCGCCTGCTGCGCGGCCTGAACGCCGAGCAGCTGGCCGCCGTGACCCTGCCCGCGCGGCCCGCGCTGATCCTGGCCGGCGCCGGATCGGGCAAGACGCGCGTGCTCACCACGCGCATCGCCTGGCTGCTGCAGACGGGGCAGGTCTCGCCCGGCGGCATCATGGCCGTCACCTTCACCAACAAGGCGTCCAAGGAGATGCTGGCGCGGCTGTCGGCGATGCTGCCGATCAACGTGCGCGGCATGTGGATCGGCACCTTCCACGGCCTGTGCAACCGCTTCTTGCGCGCGCACTGGAAGCTGGCCGGGCTGCCGCAGGGCTTCCAGATCCTGGACTCGTCCGACCAGCTGTCGGCCGTCAAGCGCATCATCAAGGCGATGCAGCTCGACGAGGAGCGCTTCGTGCCCAAGCAGGTGACCTGGTTCATCGCCGGCGCGAAGGAGGACGGCCTGCGCCCGAAGGACGTCGAGGTCCACGACGGCCAGACCCAGAAGCTGGTCGAGATCTACCAGGCCTACGAGGACCAGTGCCAGCGCGAGGGCGTGGTCGACTTCGCCGAGCTGCTGCTGCGCGCCTTCGAGCTGATGCGCGACAACGAGGCCGTGCGCGAGCACTACCGCCGCCGCTTCCAGCACCTGCTGGTCGACGAGTTCCAGGACACCAACCGCCTGCAGTACGCCTGGCTCAAGATGTTCGCCGGCCCGCACGGCGCGGTGTTCGCGGTGGGCGACGACGACCAGAGCATCTACGGCTTCCGCGGCGCGCTGGTGGGCAACATGGCCGACTTCGAGCGCGAGTTCCGCGTCGACAAGGTCATCAAGCTGGAGCAGAACTACCGCAGCTTCGGCAACATCCTGGACGCCGCCAACCACCTGATCGACCGCAATTCCAAGCGCCTGGGCAAGAACCTGCGCACCGACCAGGGGCCGGGCGAGCCGGTGCGCGTGTTCGAGGCGACGAGCGACTTCGCCGAGGCGCAGTGGTTCCTCGACGAGGCGCAGCAGCTGCATCGCGCCGGCACCGCGCGCTCCGAGATCGCGGTGCTCTATCGCAGCAACGCGCAGTCGCGCGTGATCGAGTCGGCGCTGTTCAACGCCGGCATACCGTACCGGGTGTACGGCGGGCTGCGCTTCTTCGAGCGCGCCGAAGTCAAGCACGCGCTGTCGTACCTGCGGCTGATCGAGAACCCGAACGACGACACCAGCTTCCTGCGCGTCGTCAACTTCCCGGCGCGCGGCATCGGCGCGCGCACCATCGAGCTGCTGCAGGACTCGGCGCGCCAGAGCGGCCGCAGCCTGTACCAGAGCGTGGGCAGCGTCGCCGGCAAGGGCGGCACGAACCTCGCCGCGTTCACGGGCCTGATCCACCGCATGCAGGACGCGACGCGCGGCATGACGCTGCGCGACATCATCGACCACATGCTGGCCGACACCGGCCTGATCGACTTCTACCGCGCCGACAAGGACGGCGCCGACCGCGTCGAGAACCTGGAGGAACTGATGAACGCCGCCGAGGCCTTCGTCACCCAGGAGGGCTTCGGCCGCGACGCGGTGGCGCTGCCGGTCGACGAGCTGGGCCCGGGCACGCTCGCGTCGCGCGCGAGCTCGCGCGACGTGCCGGGCCTGGTGCTGGACGCGCCCACCGCGCCCGACGCCGAGACCGGCGAGATCATGTCGCCGCTGGCCGCCTTCCTGACGCACGCGTCGCTGGAGGCCGGCGACAACCAGGCCCAGGCCGGGCAGGACGCGATCCAGCTGATGACCATCCACTCGGCCAAGGGCCTGGAGTTCGACTCGGTCTTCATCACCGGCCTGGAGGAAGGCCTGTTCCCGCACGAGAACTCGCTGCAGTCCAACGACGGCCTCGAGGAGGAGCGCCGCCTGATGTACGTGGCGATCACGCGCGCCCGCAAGCGGCTGTACCTGAGCTTCTCGCAGACGCGCCTGCTGCACGGCCAGACGCGCTACAACGTCAAGAGCCGCTTCGTCGACGAGCTGCCCGAGGCCAACCTGCGCTGGCTCACGCCGCGCAACCAGTCCTTCGGTTCCGGCTACGCCCGCGAGTACAAGCAGGCGTGGGAGCGCGGCACGGGGCTGGGCTCGATGGTCGGCGCGGGCCGGGTCGACAGCGCGCCCGTCCCGAAGGCGATGCAGGACAGCCGCAGCGCCACCAGCAACGGGCACCGGCTGCGCCAGGGCCAGTCGGTGTTCCACACCAAGTTCGGCGAGGGCGTGATCGTCACGCTGGAAGGCGCCGGCGAGGAAGCCCGCGCCCAGGTCAACTTCGGCCGCCACGGCATGAAGTGGCTGGCGCTGTCGGTGGCCAAGCTGACGCCGGTGGACTGACGCCGACGCGGGAGCGCGCATGACCCCTCTGTTCGACGCCGACGTCCGCCTGGTCGCCTTCTTCGACGGCACCTACCTGTTCGATGTCGACAACGAGTGGATCGCGTTCCATGACCGCGGCCACGTGTTCGCGCGCGGCGGGCGCTGGCTGGGGCCGTTGCGGGACGGCACGTTCCAGGACCAGGACGGCCTGGCCGTCGCCTGGCTCGCTGGATCGCAGCCCGCGACCGGCATGAAGCCCGTGCGGCCGATGAACCCGAAGCTGCCACTGCACCCGCGGCGGCCGCTGCGCCCGCGCACGCCGCTGCCGCCGCCGCATCCGATGCAGCCGGGCGGCGGGTGGTCGAAGCTGACGTGGGCGCAGTGGCTGGGCCAGGCGGCGCTCGCCGGCGCGGCGCAGGTCGAGGCGGATGCCGTGCGCATCGCCGCGGTCGACGGGCCGGCGCTGGACGAGTTCTTCCTCTACCTCGACGATCACCTGTCCGACAATGGCCGCGACGGCGACTACTTCATGCCGCTGCCGCGCGCGACCGCCGGCTTCCCGGCCGACAGGCGGCAGTCCTTCGCGAGCGGCCTCGCGATCGCCGTGGGCGAGCCGGGCTGGCGCCGCGCGTGGGTCGCGCGTGACGCGCGCGGGCGCGTGGCCGGCCACGTCGACCTGCGCGCGCACCCGGAGCCCTTCACCGGCCACCGCTGCCTGCTGGGCATGGGCGTGGATCGCGACCGCCGCCGCCAGGGGCTCGCGCGCCGGCTGCTGGCGCATGCGACCGGATGGGCCGCCGCCCAGGGCCTGCGCTGGATCGACCTGCGCGTGCTGTCGGTCAACGAGCCGGCCGTCGCGCTCTACCGCGCCGAGGGCTTCCTGATGCAGGGCGGCACGCCCGACATGTTCGAGATCGACGGCCAGTCGTTCGGCTACCTCTTCATGGCGAAGAAGCTGCCGCGCCAGGCCGCCGAGTTCAGCCCTTCCACGTGAACGGGAACTTCACCTGCTTCCAGAAGCCGTCGGGCACGTAGTCGCCGACGACGCCGTACTGGTCGGGCCACTTGCGATCCGACTTCACGGCGGTGCCGAAGAGGTAGTCGATGAACGCGAAGTGCGCCGCGTAGTTGCGGTCGATCGCCTCGTCGTCCTGCGAGTGGTGCCAGTGGTGGAAGTTGGGCGTGACGATCAGGTAGCGCAGCGGCCCCAGCCGCACGCTGACGTTGGCGTGGTTGAACACCGCCTGGAAGCCGACGATCACGATGTAGGTGTCGATCACGCCCTTGTCGAAGCCCAGCACGAAGATGGGCGCCAGCACCAGCGTGCGCGTGATCAGCAGCTCGACCACGTGCTGGCGCGAGCCGGCCAGCCAGTCCATGCTCTTGACGCTGTGGTGCACGGCGTGCAGGCGCCACAGCAGCGGCACCTCGTGGTACGCGCGGTGCGTCCAGTACTGCACGAGGTCGGCCACCAGGATGATCAGCGGCAGCGCGATCCAGAAGGGCAGGTTGGCGATCCAGCCGCGCACGCC
>DASQCX010000986.1:0-6555 GCA_035634455.1 Burkholderiaceae bacterium | reverse complement strand
TAGTTGCGCCAATGCGCCAGCCAGCTTGCGCAGTCGCAACCGTTCTTCGACGTGCCGTTGATGTTGCGCACGCAATAGTGCGAGTTCCGGGTCGGCTTGCTCATGGGGTCTCCCTCGGCGTCGCGGGCGTGGGGTACGGCCTGCCGTGGCGGCAAGCGGCCTGAATTGCCTGCGCGCGCCATGATCGCACCCGACCCGCGCGCTGCCTTCGGCAAGCCTGCACCGTCCCCCTAGAACGTCAATCGCCGATCTTGCGGCGGCCTCGGAGCACCACGCCGGGAGGATGCCCGGCGTCGTCGAATGGTGACCGCGGTGCTTCGGCCGTGCCGCGGCGGGCGCTCAGATGCCCGCGTACCACTCGTAGCCGCGATCCTCCCAGAACCCGCCCTTGCCGCCGTTCAGGTGCGCGTAGGCGTCGGCCACCTCCACGCGCATCACGTACTTGGCCTGCTTGTAGCCGAGCTGGCGCTCGACGCGCAGCCGCAGCGGCGCGCCATGGGCGACGGGCAGGTCGTTGCCGTTCATGCCGTAGGCGAGGATCGTCTGCGGATGCCAGGCGTCGAGCAGGTCGATGCTCTCGTAGTACAGGCCCGAGTCGTCGGCCGTCTCGCCGAGGTTGTCGGCGCAGTGGAAGATCACGTAGCGCGCGCCGGGCTTCAGGCCGGCGAGGTCCAGCACCTGCGACAGCGGCACCCCTTGCCACTTGCCGATCGCGCTCCAGCCCTCGACGCAGTCGTGGCGCGTGATCTGCGAGCGGGCCTTCATCGCCTTCAGCTCGGCCAGCGACAGCGACAGCGGCCGCTGCACCAGGCCGTCGACGCGCAGCCGCCAGTCGGCGAACCTGCCCTGCAGCAGCCGCGCGTATTCGGGGCTGGACGGCATCGAGGAGCCGTTGGCGCGGAACACGGGCGACAGGTCGCGCTCGCCGTATTCGCGCGCCAGCGGCTGGTGGTCCAGCAGCAGGCGCTGGCTGGACAGCGTCAGCTTCTCGGCGTTGCGCAGCGTCGCGGCGATGCGTGGATCCTCGGTGGCGCGGTCGCAGCCGCCCAGCGCCAGCGAGCCCGCGCCGGCCGCGAGCGCGGTCAACCAGCGGCGGCGCGCCTGGAACGGCGTCGTGCGGCCCGGGCGGAACGGGACGTCGGGGTTCATCGCGCGTCTCCCTCGGCATCGATGGCATAGCGTCCGGTGATCATCGAGCGCACGTTGTTCCAGACGCCCGAGACCAGCACCATGACCAGGTGCACGACCACGAACGCCACCAGCGCCGACGCGAAGACGAAGTGCAGCGAGCGCGCCGACGGCCGGCCGCCGAACAGGTCGAGCAGGAACGGGAAGGCCGAGTCCAGCCCGGGCGACATCGTCAGCCCCGTCAGCACCATGCCCGGCAGCAGCACGAAGGCGACGGCCATGTACGAGAGCTTCTGCAGCACGTTGTAGCGGCGCGCCGCCTCGCCCGCGGGAAAGCGCAGCCGCGCATGGTCGACCACCTCCTGCGCCAGGTGCGCGGGCGCGAGCTCGGCGCGCGTGGGCAGCAGGTCGCGCCGGAAGTGCCGCGACACGATCCCGCCGACGAGGTACACCGCGCCGTTGATCGCGAACAGCCACGCGAAGAAGAAGTGCCAGTGGCGGCCGTCGGCCAGATCCTGGTACGACGGGATCGTCAGCCACGACGGGAAGCCGCGCGGCGCGAGCGCGCCAGCGGCGTCCTTCGATGCGCCCAGCAGCCCGGTGGTCTCGACGCTGAGCGGCCCGACGTGCAGCACGCCGCGCCACGTGCCGTTGCTGCGCAGCGAGTCCATGGCCAGCCACGCGTGGTCGTAGTCGGCGCCGTACTGGCCCCAGTACAGCCGCGGGTGCGCGTTGAAGATCTGCGCGCCGGACATCAGCAGCAGCGAGAAGCACAGGACGTTGATCCAGTGCGTCACGCGCACCAGCACCGAATGGCGCTGCACGAGCTGGCGCGCAGGCTGCGCGGCGCGATGGCGGAACATGCCCGAGGGCATCCTGGCGGTGGTCATGGCGGGAATGGCGAGGTCATGCCGTTCGTCGGACGGCGACGTCGGACCTTACACCAGAGCTCCGCGTCGCGCCGCCCTACGAGCGCGCGGTGTCCGGATATAGCCCGTGCGCCTGCCCGAACACGCGCGCCAGCCCGAAGATCGCGTCGATCAGCGGCGTCTCCACGCCGACGCGCGCGCCCAGCTCGCGCACCGCGCCGACCAGGCTGTCGAGCTCGATCGCGCGCCCGGCTTCCACGTCCTGCAGCATCGAGGTCTTGAACGCGCCCAGCTTGCGGGTGATGGCGTGGCGCTCCTCGGGCGTCTGCGTGATCGCGAAGCCCAGGCGCTCGCCGATGCGGCCCGACTCCAGCATCGCGCCGCTGGTGAGCTTGCGCAGCAGCTCGTCGCCGATGATCCGGTCGGTGGTCGCGCCGGTGATGGCGCTGATCGGGTTGGTGGTCATGTTGCCCCACAGCTTGTACCAGATGTCGCGCTGGATCATCTGGCTGGCGGTGGTCTCGAAGCCGGCATCGTCGAGGGCGGCCTTCAGCGCGGCGACGCGCTCGGAGACGCCGCCGCGCGGCTCGCCGATCACCAGCCCACGGCCCATCTGGTTGTGCGCCCTGCCGGGCTCGACGACCGAGGCCGCGGCGTGCACGACGCAGCCGATCACCTGCTCCAGCGGCAGGTGGGCGGCGATCGTGCCGTCGGGGTCGACGCTCTCGAGCGCCATGCCGGCCGCGGGGCCCGACAGCCCGTGGCAGAACCACCAGGGCACGCCGTTCATCGCCGGCACGACCAGCGTGCGCGGGCCCAGCAGCGGCGCGATGCGGCGGGCGACGTCGGCCAGCGCCGGCGCCTTCACCGCGACCACGACGACGTCCTGCACGCCCAGCTCGGCGGGGTCGGCGCTGGCCGTGACGGGCCCCGCGATCGGGCCGGCGAAGCCGTCCACGCGCAGCCCGTGCTCGTTCAGCGCGGCCAGCGTCGCGCCGCGCGCGACCGCGCTCACCGCGTGGCGGCCGGTGGCGGCCAGCCGCGCGCCGACCAGCAGGCCGATGGCGCCGGCGCCGTAGATGCAGACCTTCATGGCGAGTCCCGTCCCGTGCTGGTCAGACCTTGAGGAAGGCCGCGACGCCGATCGCGACGCCCACGCTGGCCACGCCCAGCGTGCCCCACTCGAGCCAGCGGCGGCGCGTCAGCAGCGCGATGGCGGCCAGCGCGATCGCGACCTGGATCGTCGTCGTCGCCTCGGCCCAGCGGTGGTGCTGGTGCATCAGGTGCTCGCTCTTCTCGTCGAAGGCCTTGGCCTGTTCCTCGAGTTCCTCGGCCTTGGCCTTGATGGGCTCCTTGTCGGCCTTGTACTTCTCGATGTTCTTCGCGTAGGCGTCGCGGCGCTCGGCGGGCACGATGTCCAGCGCGACCTCGGCGATCGCCTGGCGCGCGTTCTTGGCCTGGTAGAAGTTCCACTGGTCGGACGCCTCGGTCTTGCGGATCGCCGCGTCGTTCTTGGCCAGCGCCGCGTCGGCCTGCGTGGCGCCGCCCATGTAGGAGAACAGCGCGCCGACGGTGGCCAGCACCGCCGTGATGACGGCCAGCTGGCCGGTCATGCCGCGCGCGCCGTGCTCGACGGCGTGCTCGACCTCGTGGTCGTGGGGGCCGTGCACATGGAATCCGGAGGTCATGGAGGTCTTTCGCTGAAAGGGTGGTCGTCGACGCCGGGCGTCGTCCAGGCGGCGATGGTAGCGAAGAACGGCGACTCCGCGTCCCGCGACGTCGCGATGGACATGTCCGCATGCGGCGCGTCCGCCGCGCGAAGGCGTGCGACGATCGCCGTCCCCACCCTTGCAGGACGCCCATGAAGCCCGAACTCGCCGCCCGATTCCACCAGCTGCACGCCGACGGCCTGCTGCTGCTCGCCAACGCCTGGGACGCCGGCACCGCGCGCCTGGCCCAGGCCGCCGGCGCGCGCGCCGTCGCCACCAGCAGCGCCGCCGTCGCGTGGGCGCACGGCTGGCCCGACGGCGACGCGCTGCCCGTCGAGCTCGTGCTGCAGACCACGCGCGCCGTGGCCGGCGCCGTCGACCTGCCCGTGACGGTCGACATCGAGGGCGGCTACTCGGACGACCCGGCGCGCGTCGGCGCGCTCGTCGCGCAGCTGATCGCCGCGGGCGCCGTGGGCATCAACATCGAGGACGGCGGCGGCGACCCGGCGCTGCTGGCGGCCAAGATCGCGGCCGCGCGCCGCGCCGCGGTCGACAGCGGCGTCGACCTCTACATCAACGCGCGCACCGACGTCTGGCTGCGCGGGCTGGCGGCGCCGGCGGGGCGCGTGGCGGAGGCGCTCGCGCGCGCCGCGCGCTACCGCGCCGCGGGCGCGAGCGGGCTGTTCGCGCCGGGCGTCACGGACGAGGCCGAGATCGCCGCGCTGGCGGGCGACGGCGGCATGCCGCTGAACGTGCTGGCGTGGACGGGGCTGCCCGACGCCGCGCGGCTGCGCGCGCTGGGCGTGCGCCGCCTCAGCGCCGGCTCGGCGATCTCCGAGGCAATGCAGGGACTCGTGCTGGGCATGATGCGGCAGTTCCTCGCCGGCGGGATGCTGCAGGGCGGCGATACCGCGCCGCTGGACTACCGCGCCGTGCAGGCGCTGATGGCGCGCCGCTGACCCGCCAGCTCAGGCCGCCAGCTTGAACGCGGCCATCGCGTCCGACAGCCGGATCGCCTGCTCCTTGAGGCTGTCGGCCGCGGCGGCGGTCTCCTCGACGAGCGCCGCGTTCTGCTGCGTCGCCTGGTCCAGATCCGACACCGCGACGTTGACCTGGCCGACGCCGTCGGCCTGCTCCGACGACGCGTTGCGGATCTCGCCGATGGCCGCGGACACCTTGGCCACCGAGCTGTTGATCTCGGCCATCGAGCCGCGGGCGTCCTGCACCAGCGCCGCGCCGGCCGCGACGGCCTGTCCCGACTCGCCGATGATCGTCTTGATCTCGGCCGCGGCGGCCGCGGAGCGCTGCGCCAGGCTGCGCACCTCGCCGGCCACCACCGCGAAGCCGCGGCCCTGCTCGCCCGCGCGTGCCGCCTCGACGGCCGCGTTCAGCGCGAGGATGTTGGTCTGGAAGGCGATGCCGTCGATCACGCCGATGATGTCGCCGATCCGGTTCGAGTGCGCGGTGATGCTGTCCATCGTGGAGGTCATGCGCGAGACGACCTCGCCGCCGGCCGCGGCCTGGCGGGCGGTGGCCGTGGCCAGCTCGTCGGCGACCTGCGCGGCCGCGGCGGTCTGGCGCACGCTGCCGGAGATCTGCTCCATCGAGGACGCCGTCTCCTGCAGGCCTGCGGCCGAGCGCTCGGTGCGCACCGACAGGTCCTGGCTGCCTTGCGCGACCTCCTTGCTGGCGACCTGGATCGACCCGCTGGTGTCGCGCACGTCGCCCACCAGCCGGCGCAGCGAGGCCTGCATCCGGTTCAGGCCGGCCAGCAGCGCGGCGACCTCGTCGCGGCCCTTGACCGTGATGGCGCGGCTCAGGTCGCCGGCGGCCACCGCTTCGATCGCCTCGACGGCCTGGCCCAGCGGCGCCGTGACCGAGCGGGTGATGAACCAGGCGCACGCGGCGCCGAGCAGCATCGCGATGCCGGCCAGCGCGATCACCAGGACGCGCGCGCGGTCGGCCTGCGCGTTGCTTTCCGCGATGACCTGCTCCGAGACCTCGCGCTGCTGCTTGCCGAACGCGGTGACGGCGGCCATGTAGGCGTCGGCCTGCGGCAGCAGCCTGGTCTCGACGAGCTCGCCGGCCGATGCATCGGCGGCGTCCAGCAGCCTGAAGACCTGGTCGCGGGTGTCGATGTAGTTCTTGCGCCGGGCGGCGATGTCCGCGAACGCGGCCTTCGCCTCGGGCGACGCCGCGGCCGCCTCCAGGCCCTTCTGGACGGTGGAGATGTCGGCCGAGGTCTCCTTCATCAGCGGCCCCGACCAGGCCTTGAGCGCGGCGGCGTTGCCGGACTTGGCCAGCGCCAGCGTGCGGCTGATGTTGAGCTGGGTCATGCCGCGCCAGCGGTCGGCGTCGGCCGCCTGGCGCATCGCCGCGTTCGTGCGGGCGCTGTCGGCCTGGACCTGGGCGAGCGCGCGCACGCCGACCGAGGCGATGCCGATCACGAGCGCGAGCAGCACGGAGAAGCCCAGCCCGAGCCGGCGGGCGAGCTTGAGGGAGTCGAGGCGTAGGGTCATGGCGTCAGTTCGGGTCGTCGATGTTCCACTGTCGACTCGATTTCGACCATTGCGCACCGAACTTGGGTGCTATGCCGATTGGCTTTTTGGATCGCGCCGCCGTTCAGTTCGGTGACAGCTATTCGCGGGCCGACTTCGTGTTCGATTGACGAACAATTGCAGTGCCGACTGACGGCTTGGCGACGGCCGTCTCAGCCGGCGACGGTCGCCGGGTCGCGCAGGTCGATCATCGTGTCGCTGAGGGTGCCGACGAGATCGAAGGCGACGACGCGGCGCGGCATGCGTTCAGCGCGCCGCGTGCGTGCGCCGGTAGGTGGCGAACGCGTAGTC
>DASQCX010000985.1:0-1789 GCA_035634455.1 Burkholderiaceae bacterium | reverse complement strand
CCGCCGCGATGATCGGGATAGTGCGGATCATAGGCGCCGGCGGTGCTGGTCTCCCAGCCCTCCACAAGCTGGACGGACGCCGCCGGCTCGGCGGGCACCTGCCTCTGCGCCACCGGCAGCTTCGCCACGGTGGTGACGTCGGTCAGGTCGTGCCCGTCGAGATCGGTGAGGCGGGCGCTGAACGACCAGTCGCCGATGTCCTCGCAGCTCTGCACGACCAGGCCGTTGTCGCCTTCGGCGAGCTGGATGCGCGTATAGCGCGGCTCGGGCCCCATGGTCAGCGCGAAGGGCGTCAGCGAGCGGCCGTTGAGCCACACGCGCAGCGTGTCGTTGAACGTGCCGCTCAGCTCGAGCTGCGCCTCGCGCGCCGTCGGCGAATGCACGGTGGTGGCGGCGTAGGCGCAGACGTGCTCGGGGTTGCCGGGGTTGCGCGGATCGGAGCTGGAAAACGCGCGATTGAGGTCGACGTCGACGAACTGCTGGTAGAGCGGCTGCCAGACGGCATCGCCGAAGGCGCCGCGGTAGTGTGTCGGCGTCAGGTCGAGGGGATTGATGAAGTCGCGGGTGTTGCCGCGCAGGTCGTCGTTGAGCCACAGGCCGAGTATTAGCCAGTTCTTCAGGTACTGCTTGCGCCCTTTCACCTCGGCGACGACGAAGGCGAGCTTGCCGCCCGGCCCCTCGATGCGGCGCTTGACGTCGATGTCGCTGAACAGGTCGACGTCGTTCGGATGCAGCGCGGCGAGCACGCGCTGCGTCGCCGAGTAGCGCGAGAATTCCTCCGGCTTGATGATCAGGTAGCCGGTGTCGTGGCGCGTCGCCCACTGGAGCGGGTCGATCGGGCGGTAGAACTGCGGGAAGACCTGCGGCTGGTTGCTGTCCGTGGCGCTCAGCATCAACACGTCGTAGTTGCCGCGCTGCGTCTCCATGTAGCGAATCGCATCGCGATAGCCGTACTGGAAGGCGCCCGGCGTCAGCGCCGCGTAGGTGGGATAGTCGACGAAGTAGGCGTGCAGGTAGGCGACGACCTCCCAGCCGAGCACGCCCATTGCCGCGGCCACTGCCACGCCCTGCACGACCAGGGCGAGGCGGCGGCGCCACCGCGGGCGCGGCGCACGGCCGGGGACGGACGCCGGCGTGAACAGCCAGCGCAGGGCGCGCAACGTGGAGGCGAAGCCGAGCCCGGCGAGCAGACAGAAGACCGGCGCGCCGATGATGCCGCGCGTGGCGCTCGGAATCTCGTTCATTGCGCTCGCCGCCACCGGATAGAGCGCCAGCCACCAGAGGACGAGCTTGCTGGCGCGGTCGCGGCGCAACAGCGCGGCGCCGCTGCCGATGATCACGAAGGGAATGAAGAAGGGGTAGAGCTCGCCGAAGTTGCGCACCGAATGGCGGAAGATCGGATCGCCCTCGCGGACCAGGAAGCGCGCCGAGAAGAACTGCCGGTAGTTGTCGACGAAGTGGTCGAGCTGCGGGCGCCACGGCTGTTGGACGTCGAAGTACGTCGTGCGGCGAAAGTACACCGTGCCGGTGCTGCTCTGCCGGCTGAAGAACACGGCGGCCGGCGTCAGCACGGCCGCGGCGACCAGCAAAGCGAGCAGGAACTGGCGCCAGCGACGCAGCAGGTCGAGCAGATAGAGGAGCCCGAAGAGGAGCAGAAAGAGCGGTACGATGACCGCGGCGGGCGCGTACGCGTAGACGCACGCGGCGAAGAACGCCAGCGCGGCGGGCAGCGTGCGATGGCCCTGCGTGAAGCGCACCAGCAGCACGCAGCCGCAGACGAAGAAGAACG
>DASQCX010000984.1:0-5240 GCA_035634455.1 Burkholderiaceae bacterium | reverse complement strand
GCTCCTCCATCGCGAGCGACCACGTGTGGTACAGCACGCCCATGAAGACCGGCACGAAGTCCTGCAGGTACAGCAGGAACACCGGGAACGACCACTTGTAGAGGTCCCAGGTCTTGCTCGAATGGCCGTAGCTGGCCAGCGCGATCAGCAGCAGGATGGCCACCAGCAGGTAGTAGATCGGGAAGATGCGCAGCGTGCGCCGGACGTAGAACTGCTTCAGCGAAATGCGGCCGTCGGCATCGCGCTCGCGCAGCAGCAGCGTCACGATGAGGAAGCCGCTGATGATGAAGAACATGTCCACGCCGAGGAAGCCGCGGTCCAGCATGCTCGTGCTCGCGCTGCCCGCGAACGACCAGTGCACGTGGATCTTGACGACCATCAGCGCGCAGACGGCGCGGATGCCGTTCAGGGACGGGAAGTACGTCGCGTCCTTGAACGCGGCGTAGAGGTCGGTCCTGGAGGACGGGGTGGCGACGGTCATCGTCGGCCCCGGTCGAAGCGCGGCGGCGTCGCGCGCGCGATCCCGGCGCGGCCGGACAACGCGCTGTGGCGGAACAGGTCGCGCAGGAAGTGCGGCACGTGGCCGTGCAGCCGCCCCAGCAGCGCGGACTTCGCCAGGCCCGCCCAGCCCGCGGCGAGGGCGAGCGCGTCCGCCAGCGCCGCGTAGGCGCGTCCGTGGGTCAGCGTGAAGTACAGGCGGCGCGAGTCGAACCAGTACGGCGGCAGGCGCTTCGGGCCGGCGTCGCGCTCGGTCACCTTGGTGCTCTGGCCGGCGATGTGCACGACTCGGCTGGCCGGCACGTACCAGACCTCCCAGCCGGCCCGCTTCGCGCGGTGGCAGAACTCGGTCTCCTCGAAGTACAGGAAGAAGGTCTCGTCGAGGCCGCCGACGCGCTCGAACACCTCGCGCCGGATCATCATCGACGCGCCCGACACCCAGTCCGCCGGCGCCGCGCTCGCGCCCATGCGCATGGGCACGCACGCGCGCGCCAGCACGCGCGAGACCAGCCCGAGCCGCACGCCCTGCTCGATCTCGCCCAGCAGCGACGGGAAGCGGAACGCGATCGCCCACTCGCTGCCGTCGCCGTTCTCGAACACGCCGCCCGCGATGCCGGCGCGCGGATGCGACTGCAGGAACGCGACCAGCGCGGCGATCGCGCCGGCGCGCAGCACGGTGTCGGGATTGAGCAGGTGCACGAAGTCGACGCGGCCGTCGCGCTCGAGCGCCTGCAGCCCCAGGTTGTTGCCGTACGCGAAGCCGCCGTTGCGCGGCGCGACGACGACCCGCGCCCAGTCGCCCCAGCCGTTGTCCGCGATCGCCGCGGCCACGACAGGCGCGTCGCCGGACGCGTTGTCGACGACGACGCAGCGCATGCGCAGCGTCGCGCCCGCCCGCTCCGCCGCGATCGAGCGCAGGCAGTCCACGGTCAGCGCCGCCGACCTGTAGCTGACGACGACGATGCCCACCAGCGGCGTCGCGCCGTTGTAGCTCGCGCTCATGCCGCGGCCCGCATCGCCGGCTTCGCCAGGTGCGGCAGGATCGCGCGCGCCAGCGCCGCGGCCTGCGGCTCCTGCAGCATGCTGGCGTGGCCGCCCTCGACGTCGACGACGACCAGGTCGCGCGCGATGCCCGTCCAGCCGAGCACCGGATCCAGGAACACCTCGCGGTACGGGATGTCGTCGCCGCTGCCCGCCGTCGCGCGCAGCAGCACCGCCCCGACCGCGGACGGCGGCGGCCGGTAGGCGTGCTCGGCGTGGTTGTAGATGGCGCGGAAGTCGAGGCTGGGCTCCGACGCCGGCCACTCGCCGCCGCCGGCGAGCACCCGGCGCAGCGTCGCGATGCGGCGATCGTCGTCGGACTGCAGGCGGCGCTTGCGGAACTCCCACGCCACGCGGCCCGCCACCTTGCGCGCGACGACGCCCGCCGCGGCGAACGACCCCGCCAGCGCGCCACGGCCCGCGCGCGCGGCCGCCACGGCTTCGCGCAGGCGCGCCGAGCGCTGCGCGCTCTCGACGCCGCGCCGCTCGGCCTGCGGCGTGGCCGAATCCATCATCAGCACGCGTTCGACGACGGCCCCGCCGGCCTGCAGCTGGCGCGCCATCTCGAACGCGATGAGCCCGCCGGCGCACATGCCGCCCAGCAGGTAGGGGCCCTCGGGCTGCTCGGCGCGCACCGTCCGCACGTACGACGCGGCCATCGCCTCGATCGACAGGTGCGCGAGCGGGATGCGCGCCCGGCGCGCGGGCTGGATGCCGTAGACGCTCATCGCGGCCGGCAGCCGGTTGGCGAGGTTGCGGTACAGCAGCGTCTCGCCGTCGCCGTCGTGCACGAGGAACAGGCGGCGCTCGCCGGCCCGGCGCAGCGTGACGAGGCTGTCAGACGCGGCGGCGGCGCCCTGGTCGGCGCGCTGCGCGAACCGGCGGATGGTGGGCGCCTCGACGATCGTCGTCAGCGGCAGCGCGACGCCGCGCCGGTGCGCGAGCTCGGCGATCATGCGCGCCGCCAGCAGCGAGGTGCCGCCGAGCGCGAAGAAGTCGTCGTCGAGGCCGAGGCCCGACACGCCCAGCAGCTCCTCCCACAGCCCGACCAGCGCGCGCTCCGTGGCCGTGCGCGGCGGCGCGTCCGCCGAGGCTCGCACGACGCGCGTGGCGCCGCGCAGCGCCTGCATCACGGCCGGGCCGGTGGCGAGCTCGGTGGCGAGCCGGGCGTAGCGCGCCGAACGCCCGCGCAGCGACGGCGCGGCGGCCTGGGGCGCCTTGGCGGCGTCGGCCTTGCGGGCGGCGACGACCTCGGGCGCGTCCTCGCCGGCGCGGTGCACGATGGCCACGGCGACGTCGGCCGGCACCTCCCACACGACGCCGTCCGCGGTCTCGCGCCGGTACGCGCCGACGACCGCGTCCGCGAACGCCAGCGCCGGCTCGTTCCTGGTCGTGCGGACCAGGCGCAGCCGCACGAGCGCCTTGCCGTGCGCCTGCGCGAGCCGGCCGAGGCCGGCCAGCATCGCATGCTCGACGCCGCGGCCCAGCACGCGGCAGCTCAGCAGCAGCGTGTCGACCTCGACGGCGTCGCCGGCGTCGATGGCGACGACCAGGCCCACGAGGCCGTAGTCGCCAAAGCGGTCGCTGACGCGCACCGCCTGCACCGTGGCGTCGCCGGCCAGCGCGCGCATCTCGGGTTCGCTGCGGCGCCGCGTGGTGAAGTTGAACTGGTTGGTGCGCAGGGTCAGCTGCGACAGCCGCGGCCAGTCGCCCTCTTCAGGCGCGGACGCCGATATCTTCAAATCGAGAGATGCCAGGAAGGCGCCGATGTCGGAGGCCGACGCCTCCAGCCGTTCGCGCTCGGCGTTCTGCCGGTACATCTCGGTGCGGCGCTGGTCCTCCTGCGTGACCGACAGCTTGTCGAACGTCCACAGGTTGGCCAGCAGCGACGCCGCCTCCTCGGGTGACCGCAGCTGCAGCGTCACGACCTCGGGCAGCGTCTCCTGCATCAGGCCGCATTCGACGGGGTTGTCGTCGAGGAACACGAAGGCGTCGAGCCCGAGGTTCAGCTCGCGCGCCAGCGCCCGCAGGTTGGCCGGCTTGGGCGCCCAGTCGATGCGGTGCGCGACGACGTGGCGGCGCGCCAGCCGCATGTCGGGGCGCTCGTCGAACACGCGCATCACGTCAGCCTCGGCGTTCTTGCTGGCCAGGCACACGAGCACGCCGCGGGCCTGCGCGGCGATCGCGAAGTCCTGCACCGCGAGGAAGCCGGGGTCGAGACAGATGCCGCCGACGCCGTCCTCGCCGACCACGCCGCGCCACAGCGTGTTGTCGCAATCGAGCACCAGCACCTTGTGCGCGGCGACCTGGCGCATGTGCACCTGGCGCGCGACGACGATCGCCAGCGCGGCGAACCAGTCGTCGGTGTAGGGGATGCGGGCCAGCTGGTCGGCCACCGGGTCGTGGCGCGGCGCGGCGCACAGCGCGTCGACGGCGGCGTCGTCGAAGACGGCGGTGTCGGGCAACGCCTCGAGCGCCGCGGCGAGCTCGGCCGACCGCGCGGCGATCGCCGCGGCGAGCGCGGGCTCGACCGCGGGCGAGGCCCGCAGGACGAACACCAGCAGCGGCTGCGGCGCGCGCTGCCTGAACCGATGGAACGCGCCGGCCAGTTCGCCGGCGACGCGCGCGACGAGGGCGACCGCGTCGGCGCCGGGCTCGGCGTCGCGCGCGAAATCCTCCAGCCGCAGCAGCACGACGCCGATGCCGGCGTCGTCGCGCGCGAGCACGCTGCCGGGCGTCAGCAGCGCCTGGAAGACCTGGTGGTAGGGCGCGAACGCGATGCGGCCGGCCAGGCCCGCGGCGTCCAGCATGAACGCCAGCGGCGTTTCGAGGCCTTCGGCGGTGAACGTGGCGGCCACGGCGATGCCGACCGTCGGGGCGGCCGGTGCGGCCGCGGGGGCCAGGGCGGGGGAATCGGCGTCGGCGAGGATCGTCATGAAGCAAAGCGGGACTGCGGCTGCGCGACGCGGCAAGATTCGTGCGAGCGGGGCGGCAGCCGGCGCGCGGTGGCCACGCAGGCGCGGCCGGGGCGCCGCTGCCCGTCAGTACGCGCTGCGGTCGCGGAACACCAGCTTGACGGTGCGGGCGATGATCAGCAGGTCCAGGCCCAGCGTCCAGTTGCGCAGGTATTCCAGGTCGTATTCGATGCGCGACGCCATCTTGTCGAGCGTGTCGGTCTCGCCGCGCAGGCCGTTGACCTGCGCCCAGCCGGTGATGCCCGGCTTGACCTTGTGGCGCGCCATGTAGGCCTTGACCAGCTTGCGGTACTGCTCGTTGTGCGCGACGGCGTGCGGGCGCGGCCCGACGATGCTCATGCGCCCCTGCAGCACGTTGACGAACTGCGGCAGCTCGTCGAGCGAGGTCCTGCGGATGAGCGCGCCGAACGGCGTGATGCGCGGATCGTCGCGCGTGGCCTGCCGCACGACGGCGCCGTCGTCGACCGCGCGCATCGAGCGGAACTTGTAGACCTCGATGATCTCGCCGTCCAGGCCCGTGCGGCGCTGGCGGAAGATGACGGGGCCCGTCGAGCTCAGCTTCACGCCGATCGCCAGCACCAGCAGGAGCGGCGAGATCAGGATCAGGATCAGCGCGGACAGCACGATGTCGCTGGCGCGCTTGACGAAGCCGTTGATGCCGGTGAACGGCGCCTCCATCAGGCCCACCACCGGCACGCCGCCCATGTCCTCGAGCCGGCCCTGGAT
>DASQCX010000983.1:0-8129 GCA_035634455.1 Burkholderiaceae bacterium | reverse complement strand
GTCGCCGGCATGAACGGCATCGCGACCCGACAGTACTCGGCGGCGGAGCGCCTGGCGCAGCAAGCCGCCGACACGACGCAGGTCGCCGCCGTTCAGCGCGTGGTCATCGTCGCCCGCCGCGCCGCCTGACCCGCCCGCACCGCTCCTTGCAGGCCCCGCTCCGGCGGGGCCGTTTCATTCCCGCGGCCGACACGCCGCCAGGGCCGCACGACGCTCGCGGCGACGCGCCGGCCGCGACGCTGGCATCATTGGCGCATGAAGAAGCTCCTGCTGTCCCTCGCCCTCTCGCTGGCCGCCGGCATCGCCGCGGCCGCCGACAAGCCCTACGACGAGGCCGCCGACGCCAAGGCGCAGATCGCCGCCGCGCTGCGCGACGCGGCCGCGGCGCACGAGCCCGTGCTGCTGATCTTCGGCGCCAACTGGTGCCCGGACTGCCGCGCGCTCGACCATGCGCTCAAGACCGGCCGCAACGCCGAGCTGATGGGCAAGTTCAAGCTCGTCAAGATCGACGTCGGCCACTTCGACCACAACGTCGACATCAGCACCGCCTACGGCAACGCGACGAAGAAGGGCATCCCCTCGGCCGTGATCGTGTCGCCCGACAACCGCATCCTGT
This sequence comes from Burkholderiaceae bacterium, assembly GCA_035634455.1. GTDB lineage: Bacteria > Pseudomonadota > Gammaproteobacteria > Burkholderiales > Burkholderiaceae_C > Scleromatobacter. The sequence continues at coordinate 7,513 of DASQCX010000983.1, read as the reverse complement.
TCATGACCAAGGCCGGCGAGCTCGCCGATGCCCGCAGCATGAGCGAGGACGGCATCTACCAGTTCTTCACCAAGGCCGAGGCCGCGACGCGGCAGCAGTGAGCCGCCACGCCCGTCAGGCGGCGCGGGCGGGCTTCCAGCGCCGCAGCGTCAACGCGTTGGTGACGACGCTGACGCTGCTGAAGGCCATCGCCGCGCCCGCCACCATCGGGCTCAGCAGTCCGGCCGCCGCGAGGCCGATGCCGGCGACGTTGTAGGCGAAGGCCCAGAACAGGTTCTGCCGGATCTTGGCGACGCAACGGCGCGAGATGTCGAGCGCGTCGGCCACCAGGCGCGGGTCGGGGCGCATCAGCGTGATGCCGGCGGCCGCCATCGCGACGTCGGTGCCCGTGGCCATCGCGATGCCGACGTCGGCCGCCGCCAGCGCGGGGGCGTCGTTCAGGCCGTCGCCCACCATCGCCACGCGCGCCGGGTTCCGGCGCCGCGATTCCGGCCCCGCCGCAGAGCGCAGCGACGCCAGCAGCGCGGCCTTCTCGCCCGGCAGCACCTCGGCGTGCACCTCGGCTATCCCGAGCAGCTGCGCGACGCCCGCGGCGCTGGCGCGGCCGTCGCCGCTGACCATCACGGTGCGCACGCCCTGGTCGTGCAGGCGCTGCACGGCCTCGATCGCGCCGTCGCGCAGGCGGTCGCCGAACGCGACCAGGCCCAGCAGGCGCGGCGTCCCGCCGGTCACGTCGGCCAGCCAGGACAGCGTGCGGCCCAGGCGCTGCAGTTCGTCCGCGCGCGACGCCAGCGGCGCGAGGTCGACGCCCAGCTCGGCCATCCAGCGGGCGCTGCCCAGGCACAGGTCCAGGCCGTGGCCGGCCGCGTCGATGGCGTTCTCGGCGGCGAGCGCCAGGCCCGCGCCGGGCGACAGGCCGGCGCTCTGGCGCGCGCTCATGATGGCGCTGGCGGCGATCGCCTCGGCCCGGCGCGCCTCCGCGCTCGGCTGCGCGTCCGCGGGCACGCGCACGCGGGCGGCGACGCCCTTGCCGGGCACGGCGCGCTGCGCGCCGGCGGCCGGCACCCGTGCGTGCGTGTCGCGCGCCATGTCCAGCACCGCCTGCGCGAGCGGATGCGTGCTGCCGCCCTGCACCGCGGCGGCGAGCGCGAGCAGCCGCGCGGGGTCGCCGTCGACGGCTTCGCAGGCCACCAGCATCGGCTTGCCTTCGGTGAGCGTGCCGGTCTTGTCGAACGCGACCACCGAGACGTCGTGCGCGACTTCCAGCGCCTCGGCGTCCTTGATCAGGATGCCGTGCCGCGCCGCCACGCCGGTGCCGGCCATCAGCGCGGTCGGCGTGGCCAGGCCCAGCGCGCACGGGCAGGCGATCACGAGCACGGCGACGGCGTCCAGCAGCGCGCGCTGCCAGTCGCCGCCGGCCAGGCCCCAGGCCAGCAGCGTGGCCAGCGCGGCGAGGCAGACCACCGGCACGAACACCGCGCTGACGCGGTCGACCAGGTGCTGGATCGGCGCCTTCTTCTCCTGCGCCGACTCCACCAGCCGCACGATGCGCGCCAACGTCGACTCGGCGCCGACGGCCGTGACTTCGACCAGCAGCAGCCCCTCGCCGTTGATCGCGCCGCCGGTGACGCGGCCGCCGGGCGCGCGCGCCACGGGCAGGCTCTCGCCGGTGACCAGCGATTCGTCGACGTGGCTCTCGCCCTCGGCGACGAAGCCGTCGGCGGCGAAGCGCTCGCCGGGCCGCACCACCAACCGATCGCCGACGCGCAGGCGGGCGATCGCGATGTCCGCGTCGACGCCGTCGCGCCGCACGCGCGCGGTGTCCGGTTGCAGCGCCTGCAGCGCGCGCAGGGCCTGCGTGGTCTGGCGCTTGGCGCGCGCCTCGAGCTGCCTGCCCAGCAGCACCAGCGTGATGACGACGGCGCCGGCCTCGAAGTAGAGATGACCCGCCGCCATGCCCGGCATGCGCGACGCGGCCCACCACTCGTACAGGCTCAGGCCGTAGGCCGCGCTGGTGCCGAGCGCGACCAGCACGTCCATGTTGGCGCCGCCGCCGCGCAGCGCGCGCCAGGCGCCGGCGTAGAAGCGCGCGCCGAACCAGAACTGCACCGGCGTCGCCAGCAGGAACTGCAGCCACGCCGGCCACGTCCAGGCCGCGCCGAACAGGCCGACGAGCATCGGCAGCAGCAGCGGCACGGACAACGCCGCCGCCGCGATCACCGGTCGCCAGGCCTGCGCCTCGGTGGGCGCCGGCGGGGCGGGCGTCTCGGGCGGACGCGCCGCGTAGCCGGCCTTGCGCACCGCCGCCTCGAGGCCGTCGAAGGCCAGCGGCGCGTCGGCGCGCACGCTGGCCATCTCGGTGGCCATGTTGACGCTGGCCTCGGCCACGCCCGGCACGGCCTTGAGCGCGCGCTCCACCCGTCCGGCGCAGGCCGCGCAGCTCATGCCGTCGACGGGGAAGGACCAGTCGCGGCGGGCGGGCGAAACGAGGGCGGACGGCTGGCTGGACATCGTGAAATTGGAGCGCGGGAAACCGACAGTGTCGACGGTCAGTCTGTAACGATCTGCGCGGGCTTGAAATGCCCCCACGCGAAGGGGCATGTGGGGGCCGGACGGCGACTCTCAAATCCCCGCGCGACAAGGGGCCACGCCGCTTGCGTCCGCCTGACTTGCGCACGCCGCGCGACACTGTCCGCCTGCCCCTCCCGGAGAACACCATGAAGGAATTCCTCGTCGAAGGCATGAGCTGCGGTCACTGCATCAACGCCGTGACCGAGGCCATCCACAAGCTCGATCCGGCCGCCGAGGTCGACGTCGACCTCGGCAGCAAGCACGTGCGCGTGCACTCCGACATCGACCGCTTCCTGCTCTCGCAGGCGCTGGTCGACGCCGGCTACGACCCGGTGCCGGTCGGCCTCGAAGGTCCCGGTTCGTCCGACAACGTCTGAAGCGGGGACCCGATGCCTCTCGTCACCCTGACCGTGCGCCGCGGCAAGGACGCCGCCTTCAAGTCGGCCGTGCTGGAGGGCGTGCACTGCGCGCTCGTGGCCTCCGGCGTGCCCGAGGCCGATCGCTTCCACCGCGTGCTGGAGCTGTCGGCCGAGGACTTCCGCTTCGACGCCAGCTACCCCGACCTGACCACGCCGCGCACCGATGACTTCGTGCTGATCGAGGTGCTGCTGTCGGCCGGCCGCAGCGTGAAGGTCAAGCGCAAGATCGCCGCCGACCTGATCGCCGCGCTGCGCGAGTCGCCCGGGCTCGATCCCGAGAACGTGATGCTGGCGTTCAAGGAGACGACCTGGGAGAACTGGTCGTTCGGCGGCGGCCGCTTCATCCACGTCTAGCGCCCGACGCGCAGGCGCCGGCGACTCAGAGGAACAGCACGTTGCTCCCGGGCTCGGGCCGCGCAGCCTTGGCGGCGAAGCCGTCGAAGAAGAACACGATGTCGTCGCCGGCGTCGCCGGTGATGCGGCCCGTGACCTTGCTCCAGGTCATCAGCGCGACGTGGGCCTCGGGCTCGCCGACCACGAGGACGGGCTGCTCGCCCTCCTCGTGCCAGAAATACTCGCCGCCGAAGGCGCGCCGCCCCACCTCCAGCACGTAGCAGCCGAGCTGCTGCACGAGGCCGGTGACCACGGCCTCGTCGAGGTCGGCGACGTACTCCGACACCTCGACCAGCATCTCGTCGACCACCTTCAGGCTCGCGACGGACCAGTCGAGCCGCCCGCCCGCGCGCTCCTGCAGCGCGGCGACGGCGCGTTCGGCGGTGGCGAGGACTTCTTCGTGGATGGCGTTCATGGCGGGGAAGCGGTGTCAGGTCTTGAATTTTGCGGTGTCAGGTCTTGATTCTTGCGCGACGGGTCATTCGAGGATGAAGCGGCGCAGCTCCGCGAAGGCCGCTTCGGCGTCGTCGCGCCACGCGCCGTGGCCCACGTTCGGGAACTCGCGGTACTGCATCCATCGCGGCGGCAGCGCGTCGGCGATGTCGCGCGCGTCGGCGACGGGGCACACCGGATCCTCGCTGCCCACCATCACCAGCACCGGGCATTGCGCCTGCGCGAGGCCGGGCAGCAGGTCCATCGTGCGCTGCTCGCCGGCGGCCGAGCGGAACAGGATGTCGAACTCGTGGATCGTGCGCGCGCCGCCGTCCGGATCCTGCGGCGTCGTGTTGTAGAGGTGGCGGCAGTGCACGCCGTAGTCGTCCCAGGTCGCGGGGTTCGGGTCGGCCCAGAAGCGCTCGCACGACGCGCGCGCCGCCGGTCCGCCGAGCTTCTCGAACATCGCCGCCTTGCGCTCCAGGCACATGTGCGGCGAGGTGGACGACAGGATCACCTTGGCCGGATGCGCGGGGTGGCGTTCGACGTAGCGCTGCGCGACGAAGCCGCCGAACGACTGCCCCAGCACGATGGGCTTGACGATGCCCAGCGCGTCGCACAGGCGCACGACGTCGTCGGCGAAGGTGTCCAGCGTCCACTCCGCCGGCGGGCGGCGGTCGCTGCGGCCGTGGCCGCGGTGGTCGTAGTAGATCACCTGCGCGATGTCGGCCACGCGGCCGAAGTACGGGCGGAAGCCCGAGTGGTCGAAGCCGGGGCCGCCGTGCAGCAGCAGCAGCGTCGGCTTCTCGCGCAGCGCCGGGCCGTCGGGCACGAACTGCGTGCCCTCGACGTCGACATACAGGCGGACGCCGGGTTCGATCTCGATGCGCATGCGGCAAGTCCTCGGGGTGAAGTGAAGCCGCGAGCATAGCCCGCGGCCGCGCCGGATCAGTCGTCGCCTTCCATGTCGCCGTGCCCGTGGCCGTGAGTGCTCACGGGCATCGCGGCGCCGTCCGCGCCGTCGAAGAAGAACGGCGCACGCGGCTTCTGGCGCGGCGCGATCTCGTCCAGGCGCGGCAGCGCATAGAGGCGGCCGTTCTGCATGACGTCGACGACGCGGTCGGACTGGCGGATGTCGGCGGTCGGGTCGCCGTCGATGACGACCAGGTCGGCCAGCTTGCCCACCTCCAGCGAGCCGATGTCCTTGTCCATGCCGAGGTAGTGCGCGCCGTTGAGCGTGGCGTTGCGGATCGCCTCCAGCGGCGTCATGCCGCCCTTGACCTGCATCCACATGTCCCAGTGCGCGCCCAGGCCCTCGCGCTGCCCGTGCGCCCCGAGGTTGACGCGCACGCCGGCCTGCGAGAGCTCGTTGGCGGTCTGCGCGACGCGCACGACGTTGTAGTCCTCCTCGGGCGCGATCGGGCGGCGCACGGCGCGCTCCTCGAGCACGCTGCGCGGCACGAAGTCCTTGAGGATCGGATGCTTCCAGACCTCGGTCGTCGCGTAGAAGTAGTGCTCGCCGTCGAGGCCGCCGTAGGCCACGTTGTAGGTCGGCGTGTAGCCCACCTGCGTCGCGCCCCACAGCTGCTTGACGTCGTCGTAGGCGTGCGCGACGGGGATCGCGTGCTCGACGCCGGTGTGGCCGTCGACCACCATCGTCATGTTCAGCTCGAACAGCGAGCCGCCCTCGGGCACGACCATCATGCCGGTCTCGCGCGCCGCCTCGAGGATCTCCTGGCGCTGCTCGCGGCGCGGCTGGTTGTAGCTCTTGACGCTGATCGCGCCGAGCGCCTGCTGGCGCTTGAGCGCGTTGAGCGCGTCGTCCAGGCCGTCGATGGGCTGCGTGAAGGGCGCCTTCGCGCCGTACAGGATGGTGCCGGTGGAGAAGATGCGCGGGCCGGTGATGATGCCGGCGCGCTGCATCTCGGCGGCCGTGAACACCTGCGCCGAGTCGTTCGAGGGATCGTGCAGCGTCGTCACGCCGAACGCCAGCGAGGCGTAGTTGATCCAGCTCTGCTGCGGGATGATGCCCTCGTCGCCCATGCCGCCGTGCCAGTGCACGTCGACGATGCCGGGGATGATGGTCTTGCCGTGGGCGTCGATCTTCCGCGCACCCGCCGGCGCCAGCACGCGATCGGCCGGCCCCACCGCGGTAATGCGGTTGCCGTCGACGACGATGGTGCCGTCGGCGATCACCTCGTCGCCCTTCATCGTGACGATGCGCGCGCCGGTGATGGCAATCATGCCCACCGGGGTATCCGACGGCTCGCTGAATCCGACGCGCACGCCCGCCGCATCGGCCTTGGGCAGGTCCTTCGGCGCGCCCGGCACGAACGTGAACGCGTTGCGCAGCTCGCTCGTGAACAGGCGGTCGCCGAGCCCGAAGTGCAGCCTGCTGCTGTCGCCCGACCAGCTCAGGTACTCGCCCGCGTCGACGTCGAGCTGGCGCACCGGCAGCGCGTCCATCTTCGCGCCGACCGCGACCGGCTTGGAGGCCAGCGGCAGCGGCGTCACGTAGGCGTGCTCGCGCTCCTGGAATGCGAGCCAGCGGCCGTCTGGCGAGATCGCGTACTGGCTCACGAACTCGCTCGTGGCGACCTCGGTCTCCTTGCGGGTGTCCAGATCGATGCGCACGAGCTTGCTGGAGAAGTCGACCTCCTTGTGCTGGCTGGCGCGCGTCACGTAGACCGCGTCGTTGCCGGCGCCGAACTGCGGCGCGCGGCCGGCCTTCGTCAGGCGCTCTGGCCTGCCCTTGCCGTCGGACGGCACGCGGTAGACGCCGGTCTCCAGGCCGTGCCAGGGCGAGGTCAGGTAGCCGCCCTTGCCCTTGACGTAGACCACGGTGCGTCCGTCGGGCGAGAAGCGCGGCTCGACGTACTGGCCGGGCTCGGTGGTGAGGATCGTCTCCGCGCCGCCGCCGGCCGCGATGCGGCGCACCGAGCCGAGATCCTTGTCGTTCCAGGTCGTGAACACGATCTCGCGGCCGTCGCGCGAGAACTGCGGGTAGAACTCGAAGTGCTGCGTCTGCGACGTCAGCCGGTGCGGCTGGCCGTTCGGAAGATCCTTGACATAGAGGTAGCCGAGCGCCGAGTAGACGACGCGGTCGCCCTGCGGCGACACGTTCATCCAGCGCAGCTGCCTGACGTCGAAGGTGGCCGGCGCGACCTCGGTGGGCACGCGCAGCGCGGGCGTGACCTCGCGCGTGTCCTTGACGTGGAACGGGATCTCGACGGCGTCCCGCTTGCCCGGGTCGACGCGCCACAGCTTGCCCTGCGCCCAGACGACGATGGCCTTGCCGTCGGGCGTCCACGCGAAGCCGGGATACACGCCCTGCACCGACCACGCCTCCTGCATGTCGCGCTCGAGGTGGCCCCACACCGGCGTCTCCTGGCCGGTGGACAGGTCCTTCAGGAACAGCGTGCTCTGGTTGCGCACGCGGCGCACGAAGGCCAGCTGCCTGCCGTCGGGCGACGGCTGCGGCCGCACCGCGCCGCCCTGGCCGGTAACGAAGGGCTCGACGCTGCCGTCATGCAGGTCGATGCGCTGGATGTCGAAGATCTCGCCGTTGGAGTCCTTGTTGTATTCGAACTCGTCGCCGGGCGTGGCGTCCTGCGAGAAGTAGACGTAGCGGCCGTCCGGCGAGAACGCCGGCTCGCCGAGGTCCTTCTGCCAGTTCGGCTTCTCGTTGAGCTGCACGC
>DASQCX010000982.1:0-2698 GCA_035634455.1 Burkholderiaceae bacterium | reverse complement strand
CGAAGCGCACGGGCCGGAACTTCGCGGGCAGCTCGGGGCACTGCGGGCCGGCCGCGGCGCCGGCGGGCAGGTCGGCGGCGACGACGGCGTCGATGCGTCCGCGCGACAGCTCGCTGGAAGTGAGCCACAGCCGCTGCGCCGGCGCCGTGTCGGACAGCGTGTAGCAGAGCCAGTCGAGCGCGTCGGTGCCCTTGCCCTGGCGCTGCGGGACGCCCGCGCCGATCGCCTGGCGGGCGTCGACCAGGGCGGTGCCGTCGAGCGAGACGCGCAGCGCGCCCATCAGCAGCGGCCGCACGGGGTCGGCGGCCAGCGTGACGGGCGTGTCCTTGAGGGCCGGCCAGGCGGGCGGCGGCACGACGGGGTCGGCGAACGCGGCCGTGGCGCCCAGCAGGAGCAGCGCGGACAGCCGGAAAGGCGAGCGGATCGGCATGGTCTGGAAGGGTCTCCGGAATCGTTTGTCGGGATCGGACGCCTCTGCGTGCGTCCGGCGCGGGCCTGGCCCCCGCACTGCCATCGAGTCTCGCAGGAAGCGGCGACTGTCGTCTTGTCGTGGGGCGCCAATCCTGCGTTGCGTCAATCGTCGGGCATTTCGCCGCGCGGCGACTGACTTCGCGAGCCAAACGGCGGTCATTTCGCACGGTCGTGGCCTTCCTCCGACGTCCGCGAGCGACATCTTCGTGAAGGCGTACCGGCGCGCCATGCCGGACTGCAGCGCAGGGGCTAGCCCCGTTTGGTAGATTGGAAGGCGGTACCCAGCGAGCGCGGAGGCGATGAAGCGATGATCGACAAGATCGTGGAGAGCACGGCGGCCGCCGTCGCCGACGTCAAGGACGGCGCCACGGTGATGATCGGCGGCTTCGGCACCGCCGGCCTGCCCGACGAGTTGATCGCCGCCCTGCTGGACCAGGGCGCGCGCGACCTGGTCGTGGTCAACAACAACGCCGGCAACGGCGACACCGGCCTGGCCGCGCTGCTGGGCGCCGGCCGGGTGCGCAAGATCATCTGCAGCTTCCCGCGCCAGGTCGACTCCTGGCACTTCGACCGCCTGTACCGCGAAGGCCGGATCGAGCTCGAGCTGGTGCCGCAGGGCAACCTCGCCGAGCGCATCCGCGCGGCCGGCGCCGGCATCGGCGCATTCTTCACGCCCACCGGCTACGGCACCGTCCTGGCCGAGGGCAAGGAGACGCGCGAGATCGACGGCCGGATGCAGGTGCTCGAATACGCCATCCACGCCGACGTCGCGCTGATCAAGGCCGAGCGCGGCGACCGCTGGGGCAACCTCACCTACCGCAAGACCGCGCGCAACTTCGGGCCGATCATGGCGACGGCCGCCAAGTGCACCATCGCCACGGTGCACGAGGTCGTCGAGCTTGGCGCGCTCGATCCCGAGGCGGTCGTCACGCAGGGCCTGTTCGTGCAGCGCGTGGTGCCGATTCCCCGCACCGCGACGCGCGGCGCCGGCTTCAAGGCGGCATGACCATGACGGACACGACGAAACTCCCCCGCTGGACCCGCGACCAGATGGCCGCGCGCGTCGCCCAGGACATCGCCGACGGCGACGTCGTCAACCTGGGCATCGGCCTGCCGACGCTGATCGCCAACCACCTGCCGGCCGGCCGCGAGGTCATCCTGCAGAGCGAGAACGGCATCATCGGCATGGGCCCCGCGCCCGCCCCGGGCCAGGAGGACTACGACCTCACCAACGCCGGCAAGCAGCCCGTGACGCTGCTGCCCGGCGGCTCGTTCTTCCACCACGCCGACAGCTTCGCGATGATGCGCGGCGGCCACCTGGACATCTGCGTGCTGGGCGCGTTCCAGGTCTCCGCGCGCGGCGACCTGGCCAACTGGCACACCGGCGCCGAGGGCGCGATCCCGGCGGTCGGCGGCGCGATGGACCTGGCGATCGGCGCCAAGCGCACCTTCGTGATGATGGAGCACCTGACCAAGTCGGGCGAGAGCAAGCTGGTCGAGTCCTGCACCTACCCGCTGACCGGCTTGGCCTGCGTCAGCCGCGTCTACACCGACCTCGCGGTGATCGACGTCGGGCCGCAGGGCGCGCGCGTCGTCGACCTGGTCGAGGGCCTGGCGTTCGACCAGCTGCAGGCCGTCACCGCGATCCCGCTCGCCCCGCTCGCGCGCGCGTGACGCGGGCGCGGCGGTCACGAAGCTTTCAGGCGGGTCTGGTAGAACCGCCGCTCCACCACGCGCAAGGATGCCCATGACCGAAGACGACGTGCGCCAGCGCGCCTTCGCGATGCCGCTGCACAACCCGGCGTTCCCGCCCGGGCCGTACCGCTTCGTGAACCGCGAGTACCTGATCATCTCGTACCGCACCGACCCCGACGCGCTGCGCGCGCTGGTCCCGGCGCCGCTGCAGCTGGCCGAGCCGGTGGTCAAGTTCGAGTTCATCCGCATGCCCGACTCCACGGGCTTCGGCGACTACACCGAGTCCGGCCAGGTGATCCCTGTCACGTTCAACGGCGAGCGCGGCGGCTTCGTGCTGTCGATGTTCCTGAACGACCACCCGCCGATCGCCGCCGGCCGCGAGCTGTGGGGCTTCCCGAAGAAGCTGGGCCAGCCCGACCTGCGCGTGCACACCGACACGCTGATGGGCACGCTCGACTACAGCGAATTCCGCATCGCCACCGGCACGATGGGCTTCAAGCACAAGGCCATGGACCACGCCGTGGCCAAGGCG
>DASQCX010000981.1:0-7531 GCA_035634455.1 Burkholderiaceae bacterium | reverse complement strand
AGAAGCTCATGGCATCCAAGTCGGCACTTCCTGTCGACTGAAGGCACATCGAATGCGCGATGCGAGTCACGCAAAGTCCCTCGGGAAAGAAAAACGGGCTAGACGCTAAAACGTCTAACCCGTTGTTCTAGAACCGAAATTCTGGTGCGGCTGGCAGGAATCGAACCCACGACCCCTTGGTTCGTAGCCAAGTACTCTATCCAGCTGAGCTACAGCCGCGAAGCTTTAGATTATTGCTTATATTTTGGCGGTCGATCAAGTGATCCCCCAGTAAACCTGCGGGTCAATCGATCGCCGCGGCCTGGCGTTCGAACTCGCCGCCACGGGCCTCGTCGCCTTCGAGGCGCGCGATGAAGGCGAGGCGGCGCAGCGCGTGGCGGCGCACGTGGCCCGGCAGCGTCACGGTGTGCGCGACCTGCTCCAGCGGACGGCGCGCCTTGCCCCACAGCTGGCGCTCCGCGAACACCATGCCGGCGGCGGCGACGACGGGCGCCTCGTTGCCGTGCGCGGCCAGCGCGGCCTCCACACGCGGCAGCCATTCGTTGCCGAGGCCGGCGATGCAGTCGATCAGCGCGATGGCAAGCGCGGCGCGCTCGTCGGCGTCCATGCGCGCGAGCTCGCCCCAGTGCGGCGCGAGGTAGTCGCGGCCGAGGTCGGGGCGGCCGAGGTCGCGCGCGCGCACGGCGGCGCGCGAGCCCACCATGACGTCGCGACGGTCGGCGGCGTCCAGCGACTGCCAGGCGCGCACCAGCTGCTCCTCGTCGTGCGCATTGCAGACGACGTCGATGGCCAGCGAACGCAGCAGCGACTGCGCCGCGATCTGCGAGAAGCCCTGGTGCTTGGCCAGCAGGCGCGCGGTCTGCAGCGCCTCGAGTGGCTTGCGCGCCAGGCGCGCGGCCTGCAGGCGCAGGCGCAGCGCCTGGGTGCGGCGCGCGACGCCCGGCGGCAGCGCGCGCAGGGCCTCGAGGCCGCGCGCGGCGTCGCGGTCGTCCAGCGCCCACTCGGCCATCAGCAGGTGCGCGCCGTCGAGCACCACCGAGCCGGACAGCACGCCCGACGTCAGCTCGACCACGCGGCGCGCGCGCTCGTCGCGGCCGCGGCGATCCTGGACGCGATGCAGCGAGGCCGCCGCGATCAGGTGCGCGAGGCCCGCGAACTCGCGGTCGCCGCGCAGCACGTCCACGTCCTGCTGCAGCTCCAGCGCCTGGCGCGCCGACTTGCTGGCGCGGTTGAAGCGCGCGGCCAGGTACTCGGCGTGCGCCGCGCGCAGGGCCGCATGCGCGGCGCGCTCGCGCTTGAGCTCGCGCCACTCGTGCGCGCGGCGCGGCATGCTCAGCAGGCCGTTGACGGCCTTGAGCGCCACGTACAGCACGACGACGAACAGCACCAGCGCCACCACCGCCACGTTCAGCGAGGTGTCGATGCGCCAGCCCGCGTAGAAGATCGACACGAGCCCGTCGTTCTGGCTCAGCACCGCGGCCGACACCACGGCCGCGACGAACAGCAGGATCACCCAGACGACCGTGCGCATCTCAGTGCCCGGCCACCGCGGCGGAGATGGCGGCCAGCGTGTCGTCGGGGCGCGGGAAGCTCACCTGCTTGGCCTGCGCGCTCACCTGGCGCAGCAGCTCGGACACGGCGACGACGCGGCGCGAGCCGTGGTCGAAGTAGCGGTCGAGCGCGGTCTGCGCCTGCTGCAGGTCGGCCTGCGACAGGTCGAACTGGCGCGACAGGATCGCCAGCCGCGCGTTGAGCAGCCGCAGCTTGAGGTTCTCGCGCAGGAAGAACGACTGCTCGGGCGTCATCAGCGCGGCCTCGGGATGCTCGATGGACGTGACGCGCACGGCCTGCTTCATCTCGGTGAGGAACGGCACGGTGAAGCCCTCCCACGCGTGCTCCAGCGACGCCACCCAGGCCGGCAGCGGCACGCCCGGCACGGCGGACGCGGCGCTGGCCGCCCTGGCCGCGGCGCGCACGGCCGGCGCCGACGCCGCGGCCGCGCGGCCGGCGGCGGTGGCGCGCTCGGGGGTCGAGACCAGCGGCAGCTCGTCGACCATGCGCACCGCCTCGTCGAGGCGGATCGTCAGCGACGGCACGTCGACCGCGGACGCCGTGCGCACGCGGTCGAGGTCGCGCGCGATGGCGCGGCGCACGCGCTCGAGGCGCGGGTTGTTGTAGCGCGCCAGGCGCTCGTCCGACTGCTTCAGGATGCTGACGATGGGATCGGTGCTGCCGGTGAGCGCGGCCTGCTGCATCGCCACGCGCACGCTGGCCTCGACGTCGGCCAGCACGTTCTCGTCGCGCGAGCGCGACAGCGACTGGATCAGGTCCTCGACCTGCGAGCGCTGCATCTGCGACTCGGCGACGCGCTCGTCGAGCACGCCCACCTTGCCGTTGAGGTCGCGCACGCTGTCCAGCGCCTGCTTGGCGGCGACCTTGGCCTCGGTCGCCTCGACCTGGCTGGTCTGCTGGCGCCTGACCAGCTCCTGCTCGAGTGACTTCACCCGCTGCTGCGTGTGCCACGCCGACACGAAGGCGGCCACCGACATCACGCCGAAGGCCACCGCGGCGATCCAGGCCAGCAACTGCCAGTACCGCGGCGCGTGCGGCGCGGCGTGCACTACGGCGGGAACGGCGGGCGGCACGACCGCCATCGGCGGCGACGGCGGCGGGGTCATCGAGGCGTTGGAGTCATCGGTCACGCGATTCATTGTAGCGACGACACCACACGCGCGCGGGACGCTCCGGGCGCGCGACACCGGGGCCGATGCGCGCCCGCCACACCGGGCGCGGACTCAGTCGCCCGGGCGTACGGCCAGGGCCGCCGCGACTGCCGCGGGCGACGGCGCGATGGTCGTCACGGCGCCGAAACCGAGCTCGCGCGCCCGCTCGGCGATGCGCGGATGCGAGGCCAGCGCGCGGCCGGCGTCCCAGCGGGCGCCGGGTGCCAGCGCCTGCAGGTTGGCGATCGCCTCGGAGCTGCTGAACATCCAGATCCAGCGCGCCGGCGCGGCGAGCGCGGCGTCCAGCAGCGCGCATTCGGCGGGCGCCAGCGACGGCGCGGCGCGGCCGTAGGACTGCACGACGCGCACGTCGGCGCCGGCGGCGCGCAGCTGGTCGCCGAGCCAGTCGCGGCCGCCGTTGCCGCGCACGATCCACGCCGGCCGGCCGGCCCAGGGCCAGGCGGCGACGAGCGACCACAGGGCCTCGGAGTCGAACTGCGCCGCCTCGGCGCCGGGCGCGACGATGCGATCGTCCGGCACGCCGCGCTCGCGCAAGGCGGCGACGGTGCCCGGGCCGGTGGCCGCGGCCCAGGCCTGCGCCGGCCAGGCCAGCACCGAGGCCGCGTCGAAGAACCCGTGCACCGCGTTCGCGCTGACGAAGACCAGCACCGGCTGCGCCGCCGACGCCGCGACCGCCGCGAACGCCGCGGCCACGCGCGCCGGTTCGGGCGCCGCAAGGATGTCGATCAACGGCAGCGCGCGCGCGGCCACGCCGAGCGCGGCGAGTTCACGCACCCACGCGACGGCCTGCGCCCGCGGACGCACGACCAGCACCGTGGGCGCGGCGTTCACGACCCGCTCAGGCGCCGGCGGGCGGCAGGTAGGCCGCGCCGCCGGCGGCCAGCAGCGCGGCGGCGACGCGCCGACCCATCGCCTCGGCGGCCGCGACGTCGGCCAGCGCCGCCGTCTCGCTCGCCTTCAGCAGCGGCCGGGCCGCGACGCGCGGACCCTCGTGGCCGATCGCCGTCTCCAGCGCGGCGCCGACCGCGGCGTCGCCGAGCGCGGCGCGCAGCGTGAAGCGGCCGTCGGCGTCGCGCGCGGCGAACGCGGCCAGCGGCATGCTGCAGCTGCCGCCGAGCGTGCGCGCGACCGCGCGTTCCGCGTGCACGGCGAGCCAGGCGTCGGCGTCGACCAGCGTGGCCAGGCGATCGTGCAGCGGCCTGTTGTCGGCGCGGATCTCCAGGCCCAGCGCGCCCTGCCCCGCGGCCGGGATCATCGCGTCGACCTCGAAGCGCGCGCGGATGCGCTCGCCCAGCCCGAGGCGCATCAGGCCGGCGGCGGCCAGCACGACGGCGTCGTAGCCGCCGTCGTCGAGCTTGCGCAGGCGGGTGTCGAGGTTGCCGCGCAGCGGGGCCACGCGCAGGTCGGGCCGCAGCGCCAGCAGCTGCGCCACGCGGCGCAGGCTGGAGGTGCCCACGAGCGCGCCCTGCGGCAGCTCGGCCAGCGACGCGTATTTGTTGGAGACGAAGGCGTCGCGCGGATCCTCGCGGTCGAGCACCGCCGCCAGCTCGAAGCCGGGCGGCAGCTCCATCGGCACGTCCTTGAGCGAGTGCACGGCCAGGTGCGCGTCGCCCGATTCCAGCGCGGTTTCGAGCTCCTTGACGAACAGCCCCTTGCCGCCCACCTTGGACAGCGTGCGGTCGACGATCTGGTCGCCGCGCGTGGTCATGCCCAGGAGCGTCGCTCCCAGGCCCAGCCGGTCGGCCAGCAGCGCCTGCACGTGCTGCGCCTGCCACAGCGCGAGGCGGCTTTCGCGGGTGGCGATCACGATGTTGTTCATTCGCGGATTATCCGCGTGACTTGAGTCCGCTGACATGTATCGAAGCTCTTCCCGCCGCGAAGGCCGCCTGCTACATTTGGCGATTGGTAATTCGGTTACATCAACGGAAGCCTCCCGATGCCTCGCACCGCCGTCGCCCGCAAGCCCGCCAAAGCGCCCCGCAAGACCGCGGCGGCCAAGCCCGTTCCCTCGACAACCGACAAGGACAGGCCGCTGGTGGAGGACATCCGCCTGCTCGGACGCCTGCTGGGCGAGGTGATCCGGGAACAGGAAGGACTGGCCGCCTTCGAGCTGATCGAGCGCGTGCGCCAGCTGTCCGTGGCCTACCGCATCCACAAGGACGCCAGCGCCGGACGCGTGCTCGACCGGCTGCTGAAAAACCTGTCGGCCGACCAGACGGTCAGCGTGATCCGCGCGTTCAGCTACTTCTCGCACCTGGCCAACATCGCGGAGGACCGCCAGCACGTGCGCCGCCGCGCGCACCACGAGCGCGAAGGCAACCTGCAGGACGGCTCGCTGGCGATGGCCTTCGAGCGCCTGCACGACGCCGACCACCGCGCCACCGAGATCGCCGCCGCGCTGAACAAGGCCTTCATCTCGCCGGTGCTCACGGCCCACCCGACCGAGGTGCAGCGCAAGAGCATCCTCGACGCCGAGCGCGCGATCGCCGAGCTGCTGGCCGAGCGCGGCGACCTCTACACCGAGCGTGCCCTCGACGAGAACACCGCGCTGATGCGCGCCCGCATCACGCAGCTGTGGCAGACGCGCATGCTGCGCTACACCAAGCTGACGGTGGCCGACGAGATCGAGAACGCGCTGTCGTACTACCACGCCACCTTCCTGCGCCAGATCCCGCGCATGTACAAGGCGATCGAGGACGCCCTGCCCGGCCAGGACATCGCGCCGTTCTTCCGCATGGGCAACTGGATCGGCGGAGACCGCGACGGCAACCCCAACGTCACCGCCGAGACGCTGCACACCGCGCTGTCGCGCCAGAGCGAGACGGCGCTGCGCCACTACCTGTACGAGGTGCACGCGCTCGGCGCGGAGCTGTCGATCTCGCAGATCCTGGCGCCCGTCACGCCCGAGATGCTCGCGCTGGCAGAGCGCTCGCCCGACCACAACGTGCACCGCGAGGACGAGCCCTACCGCCGCGCGCTGGTGGGCATCTACGCGCGCCTGGCCGCGACGCTGCACCACCTCACCGGCACCGAGGCGCTGCGCCACGCGGTGGTGCCGCAGGATCCGTACGCGTCGGCCGCCGAGTTCGGCGCCGACCTGGCCGTCATCGAGCGCTCGCTGCGCGCCCACCACGCCGAGGCGCTGGTGGCGCCGCGCCTCGCGCCGCTGCAGCGCGCGGTGCAGGTGTTCGGCTTGCACCTGGCCACGGTGGACCTGCGCCAGAGCTCCGACCAGCACGAGGCCGTGATCGTCGAGCTGCTGCGCACCGCCAGGCTCGAGGAAGACTACGGTGCGCTCGACGAGGCCGCGCGCCGCGAGCTGCTGCTCAAGCTGCTGAACGACGCCCGCCCGCTGCGCGTGCACGGCGCCGAGTACTCGCCGCTGGCGCTAGGCGAGCTGGCCATCTTCGAGGCCGCGCTGAGGATGCGCGCGCAATTCGGCCCCGAGGCCATCCGCCACTACATCATCTCGCACACCGAGGACGTCAGCGACCTGCTGGAGGTGCTGCTGCTGCAGAAGGAATGCGGCCTGATGCGCGGCACCCTCGATGGCAACGCCGTGGCCGACCTCATCGTCTCGCCGCTGTTCGAGACCATCGCCGACCTGCGCAACGGCGCGCCCATCATGCGGCAGTTCTATGCCCTGCCGGGTATCGCCGAACTGGTGCGGCGCAGCGGCGGCGAGCAGGACATCATGCTGGGCTACAGCGACAGCAACAAGGACGGCGGCTTCTTCACCAGCAACTGGGAGCTGTATCGCACGGAGGTCGCGCTGGTGACGCTGTTCGCGCAGCTGGAGGCCGAGCACGGCATCCGCCTGCGCCTGTTCCACGGCCGCGGCGGCACCGTGGGCCGCGGCGGCGGCCCGAGCTACCAGGCCATCGTCGCGCAGCCGCCGGGCACCGTGAACGGCCAGATCCGCCTGACCGAGCAGGGCGAGGTGATCGCGTCGAAGTACGCCAACCCCGAGATCGGCCTGCGCAACCTCGAGACGCTGGTGGCCGCCACGCTCGAAGCCACGCTGCTGCACACCACCAAGGCGCCGCCCAAGGCCTTCCTGGACGCGGCCGACGAGCTGAGCCAGGCCAGCTTCGACGCCTTCCGCGCGCTGGTCTACGAGACCCCGGGCTTCACCGACTACTTCTTCTCGGCGACGCCGATCCGCGAGATCGCCGAGCTCAACATCGGCTCGCGCCCGGCCTCGCGCAAGTCCACGCGCCGCATCGAGGACCTGCGCGCCATCCCCTGGGGCTTCTCGTGGGGCCAATGCCGCGTCGCGCTGCCGGGCTGGTGCGGCTTCGGCTCCGCCGTCGAGACCTTCCTGGGCGAGCCCGGCGACGAGCACGAGCGCAAGCTGGAACTGCTGCGCAAGATGTACAAGCAGTGGCCGTTCTTCCGCACGCTGCTGTCCAACCTCGACATGGTGCTGGCCAAGAGCGACCTGCGCATCGCCTCGCGCTACGTCGAGCTCGTCGACGACCGCAAGGCCGCGAAGCGCATCTTCGGCGCCGTGAAGGCCGAATGGGAGCGCACGCAGCAGGCGCTCGAGCTGATCACGGGCGAGTCCGAGCGCCTGCAGTCCAACCCGGCGCTCGCGCGCTCGATCGAGCACCGCTTCCCCTACCTCGACCCGCTGAACCACCTGCAGGTCGAGCTGATGCGGCGCTACCGCATGCGCAAGGCGGACGACGCGGATCCGGCCACCGAGCGCGTCAAGCGCGGCATCCACCTGTCGATCAACGGCATCGCCGCCGGCCTGCGCAACACCGGCTGATCGGGCGGCCCCG
>DASQCX010000980.1:0-6527 GCA_035634455.1 Burkholderiaceae bacterium | reverse complement strand
GTCAGCGCCTCCAACAAGCCGGCGCTGGCGTTCTACCGCGCGCTGAACGCGCAGCACGTGGCCGGGCGGCTCAACTACCGGCTGGGCGGAGAGTACCTGGCGCGGCTGGCGGAAGACGGCGAGGACGTCGACGGCTGAATTCCCGCGGCCGCGCCTGCACGCTCGCCGCGGGCTCAGCGGCTGCGCGATTCGGGCAGCGGCACCGCGGTGGTCTGCTTGACGCGGTCGAGCACGAAGCTGGTCTTGCAATCCTGCACGCTCGGGTGCTTGAGCAGCGTGTCCATCACGAAGCGCGAGTAGTGCGCCATGTCGCTGACCAGCACGCGCAGCAGGTAGTCCATCTCGCCGGTCAGCGAGCTGCACTCGACGACGTCGGGCCAGGTCTGCACGGCGGCGCGGAACGCGTCCATCGGCTTGCGCAGGTGGCTCTCGGAGTGCTTCTCCAGCCGCACCGTGATGTAGGCCGTGAGCACGAGCCCGACGGCCTCGGGCCTGACCAGCGCGACGTAGCCGGCGATGACGCCGGCTTCCTCGAGCCGTTTCACGCGCCGCAGCGTGGCCGAAGGCGACAGGCTCACCGCCGCGGCGACCTCGTCGTAGGTGGCGCGGCCGTCGGCCTGCAGGACGCGCAGGATGCGCAGATCGACGGTATCGAGCTGAAACTCTGTGGACATGACCGATTGTTGCAGGAATCCTGCGCAAATCGCCACCATGGACGCGGATTTGCAGAAATGCTGCGAGGCGACTTCCCTATGATTCCCGGATCACGCGCCGGAGACCGCCATGAAAGATCTGTTCGACAACCCGATGGGCCTGCAAGGCTTCGAATTCGTCGAGTTCGCCTCGCCCGCGCCGGGCGTGATCGAGCCCTATTTCGAGCAGCTGGGCTTCACGCTGGTCGCCAGGCACCGCTCCAAGGACGTGCTGCTGTACCGCCAGGGCGACATCAACTTCATCGTCAACCGCGAGCCGCGCAGCCAGGCCGCGTTCTTCGCCGCCGAGCACGGGCCGTCCGCCTGCGGCATGGCGTTCCGCGTGAAGGACTCGCACAAGGCCTACAGCCGCGCGCTGGAGCTCGGCGCGCAGCCGATCGAGATCCCCACCGGCCCGATGGAGCTGCGCCTGCCCGCGATCAAGGGCATCGGCGGCATGCCGATCTACCTGATCGACCGCTTCGAGGACGGCAAGTCCATCTACGACATCGACTTCGAGTTCATCGAGGGCATCGCCCGCCGCCCCGCCGGCCACGGCCTGAAGCTGATCGACCACCTGACGCACAACGTCTACCGCGGCCGCATGACGTTCTGGGCGGACTTCTACGAGCGCCTGTTCAACTTCCGCGAGATCCGCTACTTCGACATCCAGGGCGAGTACACCGGCCTGACCTCCAAGGCGCTGACGGCGCCGGACGGCATGATCCGCATCCCGCTGAACGAGGAATCCAAGAAGGGCTCCGGCCAGATCGAGGAGTTCCTGATGAAGTTCAACGGCGAGGGCATCCAGCACATCGCGCTGCTGTGCGACGACCTGGTCCCGGTCATCGACAAGCTGCAGATGGCCGGCGTGCAGCTGATGACCGCGCCCAACGACGTCTACTACGAGATGCTCGCCGAGCGCCTGCCCGGCCACGGCCAGCCGGTGGCCGAGCTGCAGTCGCGCGGCATCCTGCTGGACGGCTCCACCGAGGGCGGCAAGCCGCGCCTGCTGCTGCAGATCTTCTCGCAGACCCACCTGGGCCCGGTGTTCTTCGAGTTCATCCAGCGCAAGGGCGACGACGGCTTCGGCGAAGGCAACTTCAAGGCGCTGTTCCAGTCGATCGAGCGCGACCAGCTCAAGCGCGGCGTGCTCAAGGCCGAGACGGCGGCCTGAGGCGCGGCGGTCCCCCCAGCGACAACGGCGCCCGCGAGGCGCCGTTCCTCATCGCCGGCTCGTGATCCCGGCGCGGCGCCGTCAGTCCGTGAGGCTCAGGTAGCCCAGCGAGCGGGCGCGCGTGACGGCATGCTTGCGCGAGCCGGCGTCGAGCTTGTTGAACAGGTTCTTGAGATGCCACTTCACCGTCTCGTCGCTGACCGCGATGGACTTGGCGATCTCCTTGTTCGAGTAGTCGCGCGCCAGCAGCTGCAGGATGCTGCGCTCCTTGGGCGTGAGCGTGCGCGAGCCCTGGCGGCGCGGACGCTCGCCGGCCGCGTCGTGCGCGGCCGCCACCGCGGCCTCGCCGTGCGCCGCGCGCTGGCGCAGGCGCACCAGCGCCAGCGAGTAGTTCATCTTCTGCAACGATTCCTTCTCGTTGGCCGCGAGCGCCTGGCGTGCGTAGTCGTAGGCCTTCACGTGGTCGCCCGCCTCGGCCCAGCGCTCGGCCAGGAAGCTGAGCAGCCGCGCGGGCGCCTTCCAGTCCCCGATGCGCCGCCCCTCGGCCAGCGCCGCCTCGCCGTAGTGCAGCGCGGCGCTCGGAAGCGTCATGCCGTCGGGCGCGGGAAGCAGGAAGCGATGATGCAGTTCGGCGAGCACGTCGGTCACGCCCACCTGCAGAAGGACGAGCGCGTTGGCGGCGATCAGCGCGCCCGCCTCGGCGCAGACGGCCAGCGCCTCCTGCGGACGATTCGCGGCCGACAGCCCGCGCGCCTGCAGGATCAGGTTCAGCGCCAGCGTGTGCGTGAATCCGGTCTCGCGGTACAGCGCGATGGCCCGGCTCATCGGCTCGAGCGATTCCTCGGCGCGATCCATCGCGATCAAGGTCTCGGCCAGCGAAGCGCAGGCGATCGCCAGGTGCAGGCCGGGCGCGCCGATGGCCAGCGCGACGATGGCGTCCGCGAGGATGCCGCGGCTCTCCTCGAACGCGCCGAGATGGCGCATCAGCTCGCCGACGCGCGTGTTCGCGGCGCCGATCAGCGTGGGCCAGCCGGTCGCGTTGGCACGCGCGGCGGCCTGCTCGAAGCACTCGGCGGCGAGGTCGAGGTCGCCCAGGCGCTGCATGGCGCCGCCGGCATTGATCAGGCAGATGATCTCGAGACGCACCATGCCGACCGCGCTCGCGTACGCCGCGCCTTCGCGGAACAGCCGCGCCGACTCGGAAGGGTTGCGGAACGACAGCGCCATGCCGCGCGAAGCGCTCCACAACGCGTCCCAGGCCGTCGCGGCCTCGGGCCACGCGTCGCCGGGCGGCTGTACCCCGATGCCATGGTCGACGTCCGGCTGCGCATAGCCGCGCTCGAAGCTGAGCCAGACCTGCGCGATCGCCAGCCGGTTGGGTGCCTCGATCGCGCGGAAGCACGCGACGGCGTGCTCGTGCGCGGCCAACTCGCGCGAGCGCTGCACGCGCATCTTCGCGACGACGGCCTCGACCAGCCACGCATCGCCTTCGGCGTGCGCGTCGGCGCGCGCGTCCAGGTGCCGGCGCGCCTCGATCAACCAGCGTTCGGCGACGTCGAAGTCGCACAGCAGCGCCGAGGCCTCGCACGCCGCGAGCGCGGCGCGCACGCGCAGCGCGTCCGGCCGCGGATCGCGTTCGGCATGCGACGCGAGCAAGGGGACGACGCCGTCGACCAGCCGCAGGGCGCGCGCGCTGTCACGCTGGCGCAGGTACCACGCCAGCGCCACGGTGGCTGCCAGCACGTCCGCGTCCCAGGGGCGCGTCAGCGCTTCCTCGAGCGCCGAGATCCGGGCTTGCGCCGCGTAGAACTCCATCCCCGCGATTCTGGGCCGTGGCCGCCCGAGCGCCAAGCCCGGCGCGCGCGCCCCGCCAAATCCGGCACGCGGCACGCGCGAAATGCAGCCTAACGCCAACGTCCAGCCGCGAAACGTGCCAATGCTCAGGCGGCGGCGCGCAGCCAGTCGAACACGCGGTCGGCCATCGGGGTGCGCGGCGTCAGGCGGCTGCGCATCGCCCACAGCGGCGGCCGCGTGCCGGCGGGCACCTGCGCGAGCTGCACGCAGCGCCCGCTGGCCAGCGCATCGGCGGCCAGCACCTGCGACACGTACGCGACGCCCGCGCCGCGCTCGGCGGCCTCCAGCAGCAGGCGCTCGTCCTGGATCGTCGCGGCGCGCCGGCGCGCGGACCGGGTCGTCGCCGACGGGATCACGCCGCCCCACTCCGGCGCGCTTTCATGGAACAGCAGCGGCACCTTGTCCAGCAGTCTGGGAAACGCGACGCCGCGCAGCCGCTCGGCCAGCGCCGGGCTGCAGACGGCGACGGCGCGATCCTGCAGCAGCGGCACGCACTCGATGTCGGGCCCCTGCAGCGGCCGGCGCGACACCACGAGGTCGACGTCGATGCGGTCGATCGCGGTGATGTCGTGCTCGGACATCAGCCACACCTCCAGCCCGCCGTGCGCGGCGCGCAGCGCCTCCAGCCGCGGCATCAGCCAGCCGTGCGCGAAATCGGACGGGCAGGCGAGCAGCAGCGACTGCTTGTTGCGATAGGGCTCGATGCGCGCCAGGCCCGCGCGCAGGCGCTGCAGCGTGTCGGCGGCGGTCTCCATCAGCAGCTCGCCGGCGCCCGTCAGCCGCACGCCGTGGCCCTGGCGCACGAACAGGCGCTGGCCGACGTGGGCCTCCAGCTTGAGCACGCGCTGGCTGACCGCCGACTGCGTCAGGTCGAGCTCGTCCGCCGCGGCCGACATGCTGCCCAGCCGCGCCGTCGCCTCGAAGGCGACGAGGCCCGCGAACGGCAGCTCCTGGCGGGACGAGGTATCAGAAATTTTCATATCTCTTCGGAACGGGCTAATGGCCGGCGCGGCGCCGTCCTGGGATCATCATGAGCTGGATTCAACGAGATTTCCCCATGAGCGAAGCCATCCGCGACACCGATCATGCCATCCATCGCCAGTCCCACCTGGGCTACGAGATGGAGAACACCTATTCCGGCGTCTTGTCCTTCATGCGCCGCCGCTACACCCGCAACCTGACGGGCGTGGACGTCGCCGTCACCGGTTTCCCGTTCGACCTGGCCACCACCTTCCGCACCGGCGCCCGCCTCGGCCCGGCCGCGATCCGCGCCGCCACCGTGCAGCTCAACGAGAAGATCCACCCGTGGGGCTTCGGCCCGTGCGACCGCCTGGCCATCGTCGACTACGGCGACTGCCCGCTGGACAGCCACCGCCCGCACACGATCGTCCCGTCCATCGTCGAACACACGCGCAGGATCATCGCGGGCGGCACGACGATGCTGGCGCTCGGCGGCGACCACTTCGTCACCTACCCGATCCTGAAGGCGATGGTCGAGAAGCACGGCGGCCCGCTGTCGCTGATCCACTTCGACGCCCACTGCGACACCTGGCAGGACGACGCGCCCGATTCGCTGAACCACGGCTCGATGTTCTACAAGGCCATCAAGGAAGGCCTGGTCGACCCGAAGCGCTCCGTGCAGGTCGGCATCCGCACCTGGAACGACGACTTCATGGGCGTGAACGTGCTGGGCGCCGACTGGGTGCACGAGCACGGCACCAAGGCGACGGCGGATCGCATCCTGGACATCGTCGGCACGAACGCCAGCTACCTCACCTTCGACATCGACTGCCTCGACCCGGCCTTCGCGCCGGGCACCGGCACCCCGGTGGCCGGCGGCCTGAGCAGCGCGCAGGCGTTCGCGATCCTGCGCGGGCTGGTGCCGGTGAAGATCGTCGGCATGGACGTCGTCGAGGTCGCGCCGTCCTACGACCACGCCGAGATCACCGCCATCGCCGCCGCCCACGTGGCCGCGGAGATGCTGTGCGTGCTGGCCGCGCAGCGCGGCTGAGCGGGCCTCGCGCGCGGACGCCCGCGCGTCGCGCGTGAGCGCGCGCGGGAGGCGCGCCCGCGCCGTTGCAAAATGGCGGCTGCGAACCAAGGAGCCGCCATGTCCACCGTCAAGATCACGCCCACCATCGCCTGCGACAACGGCGCCCCCTTCGTGCTGTTCGGCGGCGTCAATGTGCTGGAGTCGAAGGATCTCGCCCTGCGCGCGGCCGAGGAATACGTGCGGGTCACGCGCAAGCTGGGCATCCCCTACGTGTTCAAGGGCAGCTACGACAAGGCCAACCGCTCGTCGATCCACTCCTACCGCGGCCCCGGCCTGGACGAAGGCCTGAAGATCCTGGAGGCCGTCAAGACCGCCTTCGGCGTGCCCGTGATCACCGACGTCCACGAGCCGCACCAGGCCGCCGCCGTCGCGCAGGTCGTCGACGTGCTGCAGCTGCCGGCCTTCCTCGCGCGCCAGACCGACCTCGTCGTGGCGCTGGCCAGGACGGGCCGCGTCATCAACATCAAGAAGCCGCAGTTCCTGAGCCCGTCCCAGATGGCCAACATCTGCGAGAAGTTCCGCGAGGCCGGCAACGACCAGCTGATCCTGTGCGACCGCGGCACCTGCTTCGGCTACGACAACCTCGTGGTCGACATGCTGGGCTTCTCCGTGATGAAGAAGACGACCAACGACGCGCCGGTGATCTTCGACGTCACGCACTCGCTGCAGCAGCGCGCGTCGGGCGCGGCGGCCTCGGGCGGCCGCCGCGAGCAGGTCGCCGAGCTCGCGCGCTCGGGCCTCGCGCTGGGCC
>DASQCX010000979.1:0-2858 GCA_035634455.1 Burkholderiaceae bacterium | reverse complement strand
CGCGAGTTCGTCAAGGATCCGCAGGTGCAGATCGTGGTGACACAGGTGCGCGCCAACCAGGTCAACGTGCTCGGCCAGGTCGGCCGGCCCGGGCGCTATCCGCTCGATCTCACCGGCATGCGCCTGACGGAGGTGCTGGCGCTCGCGGGCGGCATCGTTGCCGGCGTGGGCTCGGACACCGTCGTCGTCACCGGCACCCGCGATGGCAAGTCGTTCCGCAAGGACGTCGACATGCCCAGCCTGTTCCGGGCCGGCAACGGCGCCGAGGACATCGTGATCGCGCCCGGCGACTCCGTCTTCGTGGACCGCGCGCCGCAGATCTACATGTACGGCGAGATCCAGCACCCGGGCCCGATCCGCCTGGAGCGCGGCATGACCGTGATGCAGGCCGTCGCCGCGGGCGGCGGCGCCACGCCGCGCGGCACGCTGCGCGGCCTGAAGGTCACGCGCACCGGCCCGGACGGCAAGCAGCAGACGCTGGAGCCCACGATGGAGGACACGCTGCGCAACGGCGACGTGGTCTACATCCGCGAGAGCCTGTTCTGACGCCGGGAGCGCAAATCATGAGTCTCACGCATTTCTTCGCGGTCCTGCGAGCGCGCTGGCTGAGCGCGACGGTCGTGTTCGGCGCCGTCGTGGTGGCCGCCGTCCTGTACCTCGTCTTCGCGACGCGCATCTACACCGCCACGGCCTCGATGCTGATCGACGCCAAGCCCGACCCCGTCAGCACGATGCTGTACGGCGGCGCGATGCCCGCCTTGATCAACACGCAGCTCGAGATCATCCACAGCGACCGCGTCGCGCAGCGCGTGGTGCAGAACCTCAAGCTCGCGGACGTGGCCGACATGCGCGCCGCCTGGGCCGCGGCCAAGAGCGGGCTGTCGCTGCAGGAATACCTCACCGAGTTCATCGAGGTCGGCCTCGACCCGAAGGTGAGCGCGCCCGGCAGCAACGTGATCAACGTCGCGTACAAGTCGCCCGACCCGCGCTTCGCCGCCACCGTGGCCAACGCCTACGTGCAGGCCTACATGGAGACCTCCATCGAGCTGCGCGTCGACCCGGCCCGCCAGTACAGCGGCTTCTTCAGCGACCAGCAGAAGGAGGCGCGCACCGCGCTCGAGACCGCGCAGAACAAGCTGTCGGCGTTCCAGCGCGAGAAGGGCATCATCGGTTCGGACGACCACTTCGACCTCGAGACGAGCCGCCTGACGGCCCTCATGCAGGAGCTCGTCGCCATCCAGACGGCCAGCGTCGAGGCGTCGACGCGGCAGGGCCAGATCGGCAACGCCGGCCAGCTGTCGGAGGTGCTGGCCAACGGCACGGTCAGCGGCCTCAAGAGCGAGCTGGCGCAGGCCGAACTGAAGCTGCAGGACCTGTCCTCGCGCTACGGCGACAGGCACCCGCAGGTGGTGGACGCGCGCGCCGCGGTCGCCCAGCTCAAGGCCAAGATCGCGCGCGCGACGAGCGACGTCACCGGCGCCATCGGCGTCGACGCGCGCGTCAGCCACCAGCGCGAGGCCGAGATCCAGGCCGCCGTCGACGCGCAGCGCGCCAAGGTGCTGCAGCTCAAGGACACGCGCGACCGCGTCGCCGTGCTGCAGCGCGACGTCGACAACGCGCAGCACACCTACGACCAGGTCTACAGCCGGGCCAGCCAGACGAGCCTGGAGAGCCAGAACCGCCAGGCCAACGCCACCGTCATCAGCGCCGCCACGACGCCGGTGCTGCCGTCGTCGCCCAAGGTGCCGGCAGTGCTGGTGCTGGGCCTGGCCGCCGCGCTGGCGCTGGGCATCGGCACCGCGCTGCTGCAGGAGCAGTTCGACAAGCGCGTGCGCACGATGACCGACGCCTTCGAGTTCCTCGGCCTGCCGGTGATCGGCATCATGCCGAGCCCGACGATGAACCGCCGCCTCAAGGGACAGATGGCCATGATCCAGGATCGCGTCGTCTCCGGCCGCAGATTGCCGGCGCCGGAAAGGGGGCAGGCATGAACGCGAAGATGGAAGCCCCCGAGCTCTACCTCGGCGACGGCCAGGGCCTGGACGGCGCCGTCCGGACCAAGTCGATCGGCGAACTGATCCAGGACGCGCGCAACCTCTCGGCCGACGACCTCGACCGCATCGGCCGCTACCAGCGCGAGAACGACCTGCGCTTCGGCGAGGCCGCGATCGCGCTCGGCCTGGCCGACACCGAGGACGTGCTGCAGGCGCTGGCGCAGCAGTTCAAGTACGCCTACGCCGACGAGGATGCGCGCAAGGCGGCGCCCGAGCTGGTGATGCTGAACCAGCCGTTCGGCCACCAGGCCGAGGCGTTCCGCGCCATCCGCAGCCAGATCCTGATGCGCACGCAGGGCGAGAAGGGCCAGCGCCGGCCGCTGGCCGTGGTCAGCCACGACACCGGCGACGGCAAGACCTTCTTCTGCGCCAACCTCGCGGTCGCGCTCGCGCAGCTGGGCGGGCGCACGCTCGTGGTCGATGCCGACCTGCGCGGCCCGCGCATGCACGAGGTCTTCAAGGTGCCCAACACCGTCGGCCTCTCGGGGCTGCTGTCGGCGCGTCGCGGCGAGCAGGTGATCAATCCCGTCAACGGCGTGCCCAACCTCTTCGTGCTGCCGGTCGGCGCGAGCCCGCCGAACCCGCTCGAGCTCGTCGAGGGCCCGGCGTTCGGGATGGTGCTGCGCGAGGTGCTGACGCGCTTCGACCACGTGATCGTCGACACGCCCGCCGGCTGCTTCGGCAGCGACGGCGTCGTCGTCGCGTCGCGCTGCGGTTCGGCGCTGGTCATCTCGCGCAAGGACGCCAACAAGGTCTCGCGCCTGCAGGAGCTCGTGAGCGGGCTGCAGGCGGGCCAGGTGCGCC
>DASQCX010000978.1:0-2623 GCA_035634455.1 Burkholderiaceae bacterium | reverse complement strand
ACGAGGCCGACGAGTTCACGCTGCCCGCGGTGGCCGGCGCGGCCTGGGCGGCCTGGTACGCGTCGACGCCCGACGCGCCCTGCATCGCGATCTGCTCCACCTCGCAGGGCGACCACGAGTGCAAGGGCTGCGGCCGCACCTTCGACGAGGTGCAGCACTGGACGGCGATGTCGCCCGGCCAGAAGCGCGCCGTCTGGCGCCGCATCACGCTGGACGCCAAGGCCTGGCGCTTCAACAAGTACGCCGAGCGGGCGATCAAGGCGACCGGCGAGGATCACCCCGATCCGGCGCAGCTGGACGGGACGGCGCCCGCCGCCCCCTGAAGCTGGTCAGGCCGTCGCCGGCAGGTTGATCACGAAGCAGCCGCCGCCCTCGGGCGGACGCACGCAGCGGATGCGGCCGTGGTGGCGCTCCACGATCTGCCGCACCAGCGCCAGCCCCAGGCCGACGCCGCCGGCGCGTTCCGCATGGCCGGGCAGGCGGAAGAACGGCTCGAAGATGCGCTCGCGGAACGCCTCCGGCACGCCGGGGCCGTTGTCGGACACGCGGATCTCGATGCCGGCCGCGGCCTTGTCCTCGAGGTCGACGCGGATCTGCCCGCCGCCGTAGCGCCGCGCGTTCTCCAGCAGGTTGCGCAGCGCGCGGCGCAGCAGGCGCTCCTCGCCGCGCAGGGTGGCGGACGCCCCCTCGACCTGCGCGTCCACGCGGGCGCCCTCCTCCACCGCCAGCGCCAGCAGGTCGACGTTCTCCAGGTTCGTCGGCTCGGCCGCGGCCTCGAGGCGGCTGGCCAGCAGCACCTCGTCGACGAGGCCGTCCAGCTCGGCGATGTCGGTGTTGATCTCGGCGCGCAGGTGCTCGCGCTCCTGCTCGCTGGCGGCCGGGTCGCCCATCAGCGAGGTGGCCATCTTCAGGCGCGCCAGCGGCGAGCGCAGCTCGTGGCTGGCGTTGGCCAGCAGGCTCTTGTTCGAGCGCACCAGCGCCTCGATGCGCTCGGCCGCCTGGTTGAAGCTGGAGGCCAGCGTGGCGACCTCGTCGCGCCCCTCGACCTCCACGCGGCGATCGAGCTTGCCCTGGCCGAAGGCCTCGACGCCGCGCTTGAGCGTCTCGAGCCGGCGCGTGAGCCGGCGCACGAACGGGTAGGCGCCGAGCGCGATGGCCAGGAACAGCACCACCACCAGCACCAGCAGGCCCAGCCCCGGCGACACCCCGCGCGGCATGACGGCGGGGAACAGGAACGGCGGCGGGCCGCGGGTCTCGGTGGCCTGCGGATGATGCTCGGGGCCGAAGGCGCCGAGGTCCTCGTCCGGCGGCATCGCCGGGTCGTTGGCGACGGGCGGCTTGAGCATGTTGGGCCGCATCACGTACAGCGAGCGGCCGTCGTCGAGCTTGATCTGGTAGATCGCCACGTGCATCAGCGCCTTGTCGGCCTCGCGGCGGATGAATGAGTCGGACGCGGCGATGCGGTGGCCCTGCTCGTCCTCCAGCGCCATCGGCACGCGCAGGCGCTCCGACCAGTCGCGCAGCGCCTCGGCCTGCACGTCGGCCGGCGCGGCGGCGGCCGGCAGCGAGCGCTGGATCAGGTCGCCCCAGGCCGCGATGCGCGCGGTCAGCGCCGCCTGGTTGCGCGCGTGCTCCTGGTCGAGGTGGCGCTGCACGAGCCAGCCCGACGCGCCGGCGAACAGCGCCAGCGTGACGATCACCGTGAGCCAGATGCGCAGATAGAGCGAACGCAAGACGAACTTTCAGCGAGCTTGAAACGAAAACAGCGCCGGCACGGCCGACGCTGCGAGCGGGACGGAAGCCGAATGCAGCTTATGCGTCCTGCTTGCGCGCGAACAGGTAACCAGAGCCACGGACCGTCAGGACGCGCTTCGGATTCTTGGGATCTTCCTCGATCACGCTGCGGATGCGCGAGATGTGGACGTCGATCGAGCGGTCGAAGGCCTCCAGCGGATGGCCCTTGAGCGCGTCCATGATCTGGTCGCGGCTCAGCACGCGGCCGGGGCTGCGCGCGAGCACGACCAGCAGGTCGAACTGGTGGCTGGTGAGGTCGCAGCGCGCGCCGTCCAGGCGCGCCTCGTGGGCGCCGAGGTCGATCTCCAGCTTGCCGAAGCGCAGCACCTCCTCGTTGATCGGCTCGGGGCTGGCCCGGCGCAGCAAGGCCTTGACGCGCGCCAGCAGCTCGCGCGGCTCGAAGGGCTTGGGCAGGTAGTCGTCGGCGCCGAGCTCCAGGCCGACGATGCGGTCGGTCGGCTCGCCGCGCGCGGTCAGCATCATCAGCGGCAGGCGGCGCGTGGCCGGCTGGCCGCGCAGCTCGCGCGTGAAGTCGAGGCCGTCGCCATCGGGCAGCATCAGGTCGAGCACGAGCGCGTCGTACGCGCTGGAGGCCAGGCGCATGCGGCCGTCGGCCAGCGTGCCGGCGGTGTCGACGTCGAAGCCCTGCGTGCGCAGGTAGTCGCCGACCATGCGCGTCAGGCGCGCGTCGTCGTCGATCAGCAGGAGGTGCGGATTGGTCATGGAGGCGTTGGCGTTCCGCGAGGTGGAGGCGACAGGGCGGACACCCTGTGCGGACGGAGCGTAACCGATAGCGTCGAAAGATGTCATGGGGTCGGTCGTTGGCAGC
>DASQCX010000977.1:0-14940 GCA_035634455.1 Burkholderiaceae bacterium | reverse complement strand
AGCATGACGGTGGACGCGAGTTGCGGCTCCCATGACGGCAGATGTCCTTTGCCGGGCGCCTGCTGGCGGAAATGCACGTGCATAATCGCGGCACCGGCATCAAACGCCGCCTTGGCCTCGCGCGCCATTTGCTCGGGCGTCACCGGCACCGGGTGCTGCGCCGGGTCGGTGAGCACGCCGGTGAGCGCGCAGGTCAGGATCGCATCATCCATCGCATCATCCTCAGGTCGGATCGAGCTCGAGCTCGACGAGCACCGCGCCCGACGCCACCGTCTCGCGCGCCGCGACGTTGACCGCGCGCACCACGCCCGCGGCCGCGGCGTTGAGCCACATCTCCATCTTCATCGCCTCGACGCACACCAGCGGCTGGCCCGCGGCGACGCGCTGGCCGGCCTCGACCGACACGTGCGCCACCACGCCCGCCACCGGCGCCCGCGCCACGCGCGCCGCGGCGGCCGCGTCGGGCTGGGGATACGGTGAGGGCTCCGCGAAGACGTGCACCGCCGCGTCGCGCACGACGTGCACGCGCTCGCCGTCGTCGACGATCAAGCGCTGCTGCCGCACGCCGTCGATCTCGACCGCGCGCCAGCCGTCGGCGTCGCACGGATGCAGGACGACCTCGACGTCGCGCCCGCCCACGCCCACGCGCGTGCCCGCGACCGCCAGCGTGCGCGTCACGCCCGCGCACGCGAGCGCGACGCGGCGCCAGGCCACGCTCGCGGCGACCGGCCCGCTGGCAGGCGCATCCTCCGGCGCCCGCGCCCGCAGCGCGGCCGCGATCGCCCAGTCCGCGTCGTCGGGCTCGGGCGCGACGTTGATCGGCTCTCGCGCCGCGGCCCAGTCGTCGAGGCGCCGCGTGGTGACGGCGCCGGCGACGAACGCGGGATGCCGCACGAGGTCGCGCAGGTAGCGGCCGTTGTTGCGCAGGCCCACGAGCGGCGCGTCCTCCAGCGCGGCGGCGAGGCGACGCAGCGCGTCCGCGCGATCGCGGCCGCGCACGACGACCTTGGCCACCATCGCGTCGTAGAACGGCGAGACGACGCCGCCCTCGACGATGCCGTCGTCGATGCGCACCGACGCCAGGCTCGCGGCGGGAACGCCCTGCGTGCCCGCGTCCGCGCGCCCCGCGCGCACGGCCCGCGCCGGGCGCCAGTGCGCGATGCGGCCCGTCTGCGGCGCGAAGCCGTCGTACGGATCCTCGGCGTACAGGCGCGCCTCGACGGCGTGGCCCGTCCAGCGGATCTCGTCCTGGCGCAGCGGCAGCGCCTCGCCCGCGGCGACGCGCAGCTGCCATTCGACGAGGTCGAGGCCGGTCACGCACTCGGTCACCGGATGCTCCACCTGCAGCCGCGTGTTCATCTCCAGGAAGAAGTGGCGGCGCTGCGCGTCGACGATGAATTCCACCGTGCCGGCGCCGACGTAGCCGACCGCGCGCGCGGCGGCGACGGCGTCGCGGCCCATCGCCTCGCGCAGCGCGGCGTCGACGAAGGGCGACGGCGATTCCTCGATCACCTTCTGGCGCCTCCGCTGCGCGCTGCAGTCGCGCTCGCCGAGGTGGACGACGTTGCCGTGGATGTCGGCGAACACCTGGATCTCGACGTGGCGGCCGTCGGCGACGAGCCGCTCCAGCATCAGCGTGCCGTCGCCGAACGCGGAGGCCGCCTCGCGCCGCGCGCCGGCGAGCGCGTCGGCCAGTTCGGTCGCGGCGTGCACGAGCCGCATGCCGCGCCCGCCGCCGCCGGCCACGGCCTTGACCAGCAGCGGATACCCCAGGCCGTTCGCCTGCGCGGTCAGCGCCGCGTCGGACTGGTCGTCGCCGAGATACCCCGGCACGCAGGGCACCGAAGCCGCGAGCATGCGCCGCTTCGCGCCGGCCTTGTCGCCCATCGCGGCGATGGCCGCGGCCGGCGGGCCGATGAAGACGAGGCCGGCGTCGGCGCAGGCCTGCGCGAAGTCCGCGCGCTCGGACAGGAAGCCGTAGCCGGGGTGGACCGCGCCGGCGCCGGTGCGCCTGCAGGCGTCCAGGATCGCGTCGACGCGCAGGTAGGACTCGGCCGCGGTCCGGCCGCCGAGCGCGACGGCTTCATCGGCGAGCGCGACGTGCGGCGCTGCGGCGTCCGGCTCGCTGAAGACGGCGACGCTGCGGTAGCCGAGCGACCGCGCCGTCCGCATGACGCGGCACGCGATCTCGCCGCGATTGGCGACGAGGATCTTCGAGAAGCCGCTCATGACGCCGCCCACGCCGGCGCCCGCTTCTGCAGGAACGCGCTCATGCCCTCGACGCCCTCGGGCCCGCGCGCGGCCCGCGCGAACAGGCGCGCGGCGTCCTCCACCAGGTCCGCCGACGGCGTGTGCAGCGCGCGCGCCATCAAGGCCTTGGTCGCCGCGATCGCGCCGGGCGCGCAGCGCAGGATCTGCGCGAGCGTCGCGGCGAGCGCACCATCCAGCGCGGCGCCGTCCGCGTGCACCTCGTGCACCAGGCCGATCGCCAGCGCCTGCGCGGCGTCCAGCTTGCCGCCGGTCACCGCCAGCCGTCGCGCCTGCGAGGCGCCGACGCGCTCGACGAGGAAGGCCGCGATCTGCGCCGGAACGACGCCCAGCGAGGTCTCGGGCAGCCGCAGCTGCGCGCCCTGCCCGGCCAGCGCGACGTCGACGACGCAGGCCAGCCCGAGGCCGCCGCCCATCACCGTGCCTTCCAGCACCGCGACGGTGGCGATGCCCGTGCGCGCGAACGCGCCGCACAGCGCGCCGAAGCGGGCGTTGACGGCGGCGATGGCCTCGCTCTCGCCGGCCAGCTCGCGCTGGCGCGCCAGGGCCATGTCCTGCAGGTCGGCGCCGGCGCAGAAGTGGCCGCCGGCGCCGCGCAGCACGATGGCGCGCACGTCGCCCGCGGCCTCGGCGCGGCGCAGCACGGCGACCAGCTCGTCGACCATGCGCAGCGACATCGCGTTGCGCGCGGCCGGCCGGTCCAGCACGACGCGCAGCACGCCGCGCTCGGCGCGCACGGCCAGCGTCTCGAACGCCGACGGCTCGGCCGGCGCCTGCATCAATGCGCCCCCTTCGGCAGCGTGCCCTCGAGCTTGCAGATGATGCCCAGCATCACCTCGTCGGCGCCGCCGCCGATCGAGATCAGGCGCGAGTCGCGGTAGGCCTGCGAGACCGGGTTGTCGCGCGTGAAGCCCATGCCGCCCCAGTACTGCAGGCAGCTGTCGGCGACCTCGCGGCTCAGGCGCCCGCACTTGAGCTTGGCTATCGACGCGAGCTTGGTGACGTCCTTGCCCGACACGTACAGCTCGCAGGCCTGGTAGGTCAGCGCGCGCAGCGCGGCGACCTCGGTGCGCAGCTCCGCGAGGCGGAAGTGCACCACCTGGTTGTCGAGGATGCTCTTGCCGAAGGCCTTGCGCTCGCGCGTGTACTCGATGGTGAGGTCGATCAGGCGGTCGAGGCTGCGCAGCGACGAGGCCGCGCCCCACAGCCGCTCCTCCTGGAACTGCATCATCTGGAACGCGAAGCCCATGCCTTCCTGGCCGATCAGGTAGCGCTGCGGCACGCGCACGCCGTCGAAGAACAGCAGCGCGGTGTCGGACGAGTCCATGCCGATCTTGTGGATCTTCTGCTTGGTGATCCCGGGCAGGTCCATCGGCACGATGATCAGGCTCTTGTTCTTGTGCGCCGGGCCGTCGCCGGTGTTGGCCAGCAGGCAGCACCAGTCGGCCTGCAGGCCGTTGGTGATCCACATCTTGCTGCCGTCGATGACGTAGTCGCCGCCGTCCTTGCGCGCGGTGGTCTTCACCGCCGCGACGTCCGAGCCGCCGCCCGGCTCGCTCACGCCCAGGCAGCCGACGACGTCGCCGGCGATCGACGGCGCCAGGAACTCGCGCCGCAGCGCGTCGGAGCCGAAGCGGGCCAGCGCGGGGGTGCACATGTCGGTGTGCACGCCGATGGACATCGGCACGCCGCCGCACAGGCACTCGCCGAGCGCCTCGGCCATCACCATCGAGTAGCTGAAGTCCAGGCCCGCGCCGCCGAACTCCTCGGGGTATTTCAGGCCCAGCAGGCCGAGGTCGCCCAGCTTCTTGATCACCTCGTGCGCGGGATACTGCTCGTCGGCCTCCCACTTGGGCACGTACGGGTTCAGCTCCTTCTCGACGAATCGCTTGACGGTCTCGGACAGGGCTTTGTGTTCGGTCGTGAAGTGCATGGGGCTTGTCCCGTTGGAATCAGAATCTGGCGATGCCGAAGGCGTTCGGACGCAGGGTTCGCGCGTCGGCCTCGCGCGCGAGCGCCAGCGCGAGCGCGAGCACGCGGCGCGTGTCGCGCGGGGCGACGATGCCGTCGTCCCACAGGCGCGCAGTGCCGAACAGCACGTGCGATTCGCGGGCTATGCGGTCGCGCAGCTGGCTGCCCATCGCGGCGAGCGCGTCGGCGTTCACGGGCGCGCCGCTGCGCGCGAGCTTGGCGGCGCCGACGATCTCCATCACCTTGCCGGCCTGCGCGCCGCCCATCACGGCGGTGCGCGCGTTGGGCCAGCTGAAGATGAAGCGCGGGTCGAAGCCGCGGCCACACATGCCGTAGTTGCCCGCCCCGAACGAGCCGCCGATCACGAAGGTGAACTTCGGGACGCGCGCGTTCGCGACGGCCTGGATCATCTTGGCGCCGTGCTTGATGGCGCCGCCGCGCTCGGCGGCCGAGCCGACCATGTAGCCCGTCGTGTTCTGCAGGAAGACCAGCGGCGTGCCCGACTGGTCGCACAGCTGGATGAATTGCGCCGCCTTGTTCGCGCCGGCGGGCTGGATCGGGCCGTTGTTGCCGAGGATGCCGACGACGTGGCCGTCGACCCGCGCGTGGCCGCACAACGTGTCCGGCCCGAATCCGGGCTTGAACTCGAGGAAGTCGGAGCCGTCGACCAGGCGCGCGATCACCTCGCGCACGTCGTAGGGCTCGCGCTCGTCGGCGGGCACGACGCCCATCAGCTCCTCGGCGGCGTACAGCGGCTCGACCGCCTTGCCGGCCGGGGGCGCGGCGTCCCACCGCAGCTTGTCGATCAGCTCGCGCGCGATCGCGATCGCGTGGGCGTCGTTCTCGCCGAGGTACTCGCCCAGGCCCGTGACCTCGGCATGGGTCTGCGATCCGCCGAGTTCCTCGTCGGTCGCGTCTTCGCCGATCGCCGCCTTCACCAGCGGCGGCCCGGCCAGGTAGATGCTGGAGCGGCCGCGCACCAGCACGACGTAGTCCGATAGCCCGGGGAGGTATGCACCGCCCGCGGTCGACGACCCGTGCACCACCGCGATCTGCGGGATGCCCGCGGCCGACAGCCGCGCCTGGTTGGCAAAGCTGCGGCCGCCCTCGACGAACATCTCGCTCTGGTACATCAGGTTGGCGCCGCCCGACTCCACGAGGTAGATCAGCGGCAGCCTGTTCTCCAGCGCCACCTGCTGCGCGCGCAGCGCCTTGCGCAGCCCCATCGGCGAGACGGTGCCGCCCTTGAGCGCGCTGTCGCTCGCGGAGATCACGACGCGCCTGCCCGACACCAGCCCGATGCCGACGATGGAGCCGCCGCCCTGCACGCTCTTCCTGCCGTCGTCGTCGTGCATGCCCAGGCCGGCCAGCGGCGACAGCTCCAGGAAGCCGCTGCCGCGATCGAGCAGCTGCGCGACGCGCTCGCGCGGCAGCAGCTGGCCGCGCTGCTCGAACTTGTCGCGCCTGGACGCGCTCTCGTCGACGACCTGCTGCTCCAGCTTGCGCACCTCGGCCAGCTTCTCGGCCATGCGCGCCGCGTTGGCGGCAAAGGCCGCGGACCGCGTGTCGAGCGCGGAGACGATGGCCGGCATCAGCCTTCTCCCCCGCGCAGCACCTGCGGCGTCGTCGCGCGATGGAAGCCGTCGAACGGCACCGAGCGGTCGTGGTCGACGGACGGGAACAGCGGCGAGCCCAGCGACGCGCCGCCGTCGATCTGCAGCGTCACGCCCGTGATGAACGCCGCCGCCGGCGACAGCAGGAACACGATGGCCGCGCTCACCTCGGCCTCCAGGCCCATGCGGCGCAGCGGCACGTGGCGCCTGAGCTGGGGGATCAGCGCCTTCATCGCGCCGCCGTAGGTGTCCATGCCGCTGGAGGCGATCCAGCCCGGCGCCACCGCGTTGACGCGCACGCCGGACGACGCCCACTCGAACGACGCCGTCATCGTGAGGTTGCTCATGCCCGCGCGCGCCGCGCCCGAGTGCGCCATGCCCGGCATGCCGTTGCGGAAGTGGGCGGTCATGTTGACGATGGCGCCGCCATGCTCCTGGAAGCTCTGCAGGAACAGCTCGCGCATCATCAGGAAGCCGCCGGTCAGATTGTTGGCGACCACGGCCTCGAAGCCGCGCTTGCTGATGGCCGTCATCGGCGCCGGGAACTGGCCGCCGGCGTTGTTGACCAGGCCGTGGACGACGCCCTCCCTGGCGATGACGTCGGCGACGTTGGCCTGGACGGCCTCGTCGTCGCGGATGTCGAACGCGCGCCAGGCGCAGCGGCCGCCGTCCTCGCGGATCTCGGCGGCCACGCGCTCCAGCTTGTCGACGCTGCGGCCGCTGATGACCACGTCGGCGCCCAGCGAGGCCAGCTCGTGCGCGACGGCGCGGCCGATGCCCGAGCCGCCGCCCGTGACCCAGATGCGCTGGCCGGCGAACAGGCCCGGCGCGAACACGCTGCGATAGCGCGCGGCGGGGTGGGTGGCTTGGTTCGGGACGGGAGGGGCTGTCGTCATGGGGACCAGGGTCGCTTCCGGAGGAACGGGGCGGACCCCGCAGCACGTGCCGCATTAGGCTTCAGGGTGACGTTAACGTCAACAGAATGTCGCATCGGGAATTCCACTGATGAAGACGTCATCGCCAGGCCCTAGCATGGCCGGGCCACCCGATGCGGCAATGCGCGCCCGGGTCCGCCACCCCTTCCCGCTTCAGGAAAGCTTTCACATGGACATCCAGACCGCCACCGATCAACTGCGCGCCAAGGTCGGCGAGGACTGCGGCCTCGGCGCCGTCCTGAAGTTCGACTGCGGCGCCGACGGCGCCGTCGTGATCGACGCCACCCAGGTGCCCAACCGGGTGTCCAACGACGCCGACCGCGTGGCCGACTGCACCGTCGCGCTGAGCGTGGCCACCCTCGGCGACCTGCTGTCGGGCGAGCTCGAGCCCACCACCGGCTTCATGATGGGCAAGTTCAAGGTCTCGGGCGACATGAGCGTCGCGCTGAAGCTCCAACGCATCGTCTGAGCGCCGCCGTGGAACCGCAGGCATCCAAGGCCGCGCGCGGCATGCGCGCGCAGACCGCCGACGAGATCGTCGCCGACCATCGCAGCGACGACGCCGGCCAGCTGTTCGGCATCACCGAGCTCTGCAGGGAGTTCGACATCTCGCCGCGCGCGCTGCGCTTCTACGAGGACAAGGGCCTGCTCGCGCCGCGCCGCGTCAACGGCACGCGCGTCTACACGCGGCGCGACCGCGCGCGGCTGCAGCTGATCCTGCGCGCCAAGGCGATCGGCTCGTCGCTGGCCGAGATCAAGCACTACCTCGATCTCTACGGCGCGCACGGCGAGGGCCGCGCCGTGCAGATGAAGTACGTGCTGGACAAGACCTCCAAGGCGATCGCGGAACTCGAGCAGAAGCGCGCGCACATCGACGCTTCGCTGGCGGAACTGCGCATCATCAACGCCACCGTCAAACGCAGTCTCGGGAAGTGACCCCATGACCGAAGCATTCATCTACGACCACGTCCGCACCCCGCGCGGCAAGGGCAAGAAGGACGGCAGCCTGCACCAGGCGACGCCGGTGTGGCTGCTGCGCGGGCTGCTGCGATCGCTGCAGTCGCGGCTGGCGCTCGACACCGCGCTGGTCGACGACGTCGTGCTCGGCTGCGTCACGCCCGTCGGCGAGCAAGGCGCCGACATCGCGCGCACCGCGGTGCTGGATGCCGGCTGGGCCGAGTCGGTCGCGGGCGTTACGCTGTCGCGCTTCTGCGCCTCGGGCCTGGAGGCCGTCAACCTCGCCGCGGCCAAGGTGGCCAGCGGCTTCGAGGACTTGGTCGTCGCCGGCGGCATCGAATCGATGTCGCGCTGGACGATGGGCTCGGACGGCGGCGCGTGGTTCATGGATCCGCGCATCAACTCTGGGCTCGGCTTCGTCCCGCAAGGGGTCAGCGCCGACCTGATCGCGACGCTGGAGGGCTTCTCGCGCCACGACCTCGACGCGTACGCGCTGCAGTCGCACCAGCGCGCCGCGGCCGCGCGATCCGCTGGCCACTTCAAGAAGTCGGTCGTGCCCGTGCACGACATCGCCGGCCTGACCATGCTCGCCGAGGACGAGACGATCCGCGCCAGCGCCACGCTGGAGGCGATGGCCAAGCTGGAGCCCTCGTTCGCCGCGATGGGCGCGATGGGCTTCGACGCCACCGCGCTGCGCAAGTACACGACCATCGAGAAGATCGCGCACGTGCACCACGCCGGCAACGCGTCGGGCATCGTCGACGGCGCGGCGCTGATGCTGCTGGGCTCGCGTGACGCGGGCACGCGCGCGGGGCTGCGGCCGCGGGCGCGCGTCCGCGGCGTCGCCGTGGTCGGCTCCGAGCCCACCATCATGCTGACCGGCCCGACGCCGGCCTGCCGCAAGGCGCTCGCCAAGGCGGGCCTGCAGGCGTCCGACATCGACCTGTGGGAGATCAACGAGGCCTTCGCCGCGGTGCCGATGAAGACGGCGCGCGACCTGGGCGTGTCGCTGGAGCGCGTCAACGTCAACGGCGGCGCGATCGCGCTCGGCCACCCGCTGGGCGCCACCGGCTGCATCATCCTGGGCACGCTGCTCGACGAGCTGGAGCGCCGCGACCGCTCGCTCGGCTGCGCCACCCTGTGCGTGGGCGGCGGCATGGGCATCGCCACGATCATCGAGAGGATCTGAGATGAGCGAAGTACTCGACGTGGTCGTCGGCGAAGACGGCATCGCCATCGCCACGATGGACGCCCCGGGCCGTTCGATGAACGTGCTCAACGACGCGCTCGCCGCACCGCTGGCGGCGCTGGTCGAGCGCCTGGAGACCGACGCCGCGGTCAAGGGCCTGGTCCTGCGCTCCGGCAAGAAGGACTTCCTCGCCGGCGCCGACATCGACCGCCTGCGCGCGCTGTCCTCGGCGCAGGAGGCCTTCGACGAGTCGATGCGGCTGAAGAAGGCGCTGCGCCGCCTGGAGCTGTGCGGCAAGCCGGTGGTCGCCGCGATCAACGGCAAGTGCCTGGGCGGCGGCCTGGAGATCGCGCTCGCCTGCCACCACCGCATCGTGCTGGACGACGGCAAGGCGCGCCTGGGCCTGCCCGAGGTCAAGCTCGGGCTGCTGCCCGGCGGCGGCGGCACGCAGCGCATGCCGCGGCTGGTGGGCATGCAGCAGGCGCTGCAGTGGATGGGCGAAGGCGCGGACATCCGCGCGGCGCAGGCGCTCAAGACCGGCCTGGTCGGCGAGCTCGCGACGTCCGCCGACGACATGCTCGCCAAGGCCAGGGCCTGGATCGCCGCGAACCCGGCGCCCAGGCAGCCGTGGGATCTTCCGAAGTTCCGCTACCCCGGCGGCGACTCGCGCACGCCCGTGGCGGCGCAGCTGTTCTCGGTCGCGCCGGCCATGGCGTCGGCCAAGAGCTACGGCAACTACCCGGCGATCACGCACATCCTGTCGTGCGTCTTCGAGGGCGGCGTCGTCGGCTTCGACGCGGCGCTGGAGCTGGAGTCGCGCTACTTCGCGGCCTGCGCGATGTCGCAGGAATCGCGCAACCTCATCGGCACGCTGTGGTACCAGCTGCAGGCGATCGAGCGCGGCGCCTCGCGCCCTGCGGGGCCGGAGCGGCGCCTCGTCAAGCGCCTGGGCATCCTCGGCGCCGGCATGATGGGCGCGGGCATCGCCTACGTCGCGGCCAGGGCCGGCATCGAGGTCGTGCTGCTGGACACCTCGCCCGACGCCGCCATGCGCGGCCGCCAGCATTCGCAGAACCTGCTGGACAAGGCCGTGCGCCAGGGCCGCACGACGCCCGAGCAGCGCGACGCGACGCTGGCGCGCATCACGCCCACCGTGCAGTTCGAGGATCTGGCCGGCTGCGACCTGGTCGTCGAGGCGGTGTTCGAGGATCGCGCCGTCAAGGCGGACGTGACGCGCCGCACCGAGGCGCTGCTGGCCGCGGACGCGGTGTTCGCGTCCAACACCTCGACGCTGCCGATCACCAGCCTCGCGCAGGCCAGCGTGCGCCCGGCGCAGTTCATCGGCCTGCACTTCTTCTCGCCGGTGGACAAGATGCCGCTGGTCGAGATCATCATGGGCCGGCAGACGGACGACGCCACGCTGGCGCTCGCGTTCGACTTCGTGCGCCAGATCGGCAAGACGCCCATCGTCGTCAACGACTCGCGCGGCTTCTACACCAGCCGCGTGTTCGCCACCTACGTGATGGAAGGCCTGGCGATGCTGCGCGAAGGCGTGCACCCGCGCCACATCGAGGCCGCGGGCCTGCAGGCCGGCATGCCGATGCCGCCGCTGGCGCTGCAGGACGAGGTGTCGCTGACGCTGGCGCTGCACGTGGCCGACCAGACGCGCAAGGATCTCGCCGCGGAAGGCAAGGCGTACGTCGAGCATCCCGGCGAGGCCGTGCTGCGCCAGATGTGCGAGATCGGCCGCATCGGCCGCAAGGCCAACCTCGGCTTCTACGACTGGACGGACGCCGGCCGCAGCCTGTGGCCCGGCCTGGCGCGGATGTTCCCGGTGGCGGCGCAGCAGCCGACGCAGCGCGAGCTGATCGACCGCCTGCTGTTCGTGCAGGCCAACGAGGCCGCGCGCTGCGTCGAGGAAGGCGTGCTGCGCTCGGTGGCCGACGCCAACGTCGGCTCCATCTTCGGCTGGGGCTTCGCGCCCTTCCACGGCGGCGCGCTGCAGTTCGTCAACGCGATGGGCGCGCGGCGCTTCGTCGCCCGCTCGCGCGAGCTGGCGCAGGCGCACGGGGCGCGCTTCGCGCCGGCGCAGGTAGTCGCGAACCTCGCGGAGACGGACGGCGTGTTCGAGGACTGAAGGACGCCGGGGCCGCCATCGAGCAGCGAGGCCGGACGCGCCGGCGCGCCGTTAGACTGTCCGCTGCCCGAAGCACGGGCGATCCGGAGTCCTGAAAATGAGCAGTTCCCCCGAAGACGGGCGCCTCGCGCCGGCGCGCGATGTCCGCACGCGAGGCTCCCGCCTGCCCGCGTCGCTGGTCGCCCTGTTTCTCGCGGCCTGCGGCGGAGGCGGCGGCTCCACGGCCGCGCCGACCCCGACGCCCACGCCCGCCCCCACTCCTGCGCCCACGCCCGCACCGACTCCCGCGCCTACGCCGCCCCCCACGCCATCGCCAGCGCCGAGCCCGTCCATCAACACGGCGCTCGGCGCGCCGAGCCGCCTGCTCGGCGGACTGGGCGCGGGCAACGCCATCTCGGACATGACGGCCCAGGGCATCAAGCCCGACATCATCGACACCTACCTGGTCGGCGTCGGCGCCGGCTCGTGGCCGACCTGGAACAGCCCCGACGGCAGCTACGTGACGATCGTGGCCGCGAACGACAAGGCCATCGGCGCCATCCCGATGTTCACGCTGTACCAGATGGCCACCAACGGCGACGGCAACCTCAGCGGCATCAACGACGCGACCTTCATGACCAGCTACTGGGCGCAGGCCAAGCTGATGTTCCAGAAGATCGCCGCCACCGGCCAGCCCACCCTCGTCAACCTCGAGCCGGACTTCTGGGGCTACGTGCAGCAGCAGGCCCCCGGGGGCGACCCGACGCAGATGCCGGCGCAGGTGAGCATCATGTCCGAGTGCGCCAGCCTGCCGAACACGGCCGTGGGCATCGCCGGCTGCCTGCTGACGCTCGGTCGCACCTACGCCCCGCAGGCCAAGATCGGCTTCCCGCCCTCGTTCTTCGGCGCGACCGCCACCGGCGTCGGCAACTTCATGGTGGCGCTCGGCGCCGACCAGGCCGACTACATCGTGGCGCAGACCAGCGACCGCGACGCCGGCTGCTTCGAGGCCGCGGCGGCCGGATGCACGGGGCGCGGCAGCGGTCCGTTCTACTGGGACGAGAACAACGTCGCCACGCCCAATTTCAGCCAGAGCCTCGCGCAATGGAGCACGGTGCGCGGCATCGAGGGCAACCTGCCCATCCTGTTCTGGCAGACGCCGATGGGCGTGCCCTCGTCGACGGCGGGCGGCACCACGGGGCACTTCCGCGACGACCACGTGCACTACATGCTCACCCACGCGACGCAGTACACGGCCATCGGCACCTTCGCCATCGTGTTCAGCGCGGGCGAGACGTCGCAGACCACGATCACGACCGACGGCGGCCAGTTCGCGACGCTGTTCAGCTCCTACCTGGCCAACCCGGCGCCGTATCCGAACTGAGGGATGAACAACCCTCCGGCGTTGCTCGACAATCGATTCCTCACCCGGAGGGATTCGATGAACGCGTCAATCACCGCCCATGCGGGCGCCGGCCCGGCAAGAGCTGCCGTCGTCTGTTTCGCCTGTTTCGCGCTCGGCATCGCCGTGATGCACGCACTCCGCCCGGACTATCCGCCCGCGAGCCACATGATCAGCGACTACGCCGTCGGCCCATGGGGAGGCGTGATGACGGCGGCCTTCGGATGCGCCA
Organism: Burkholderiaceae bacterium; assembly: GCA_035634455.1. Taxonomy (GTDB): domain Bacteria; phylum Pseudomonadota; class Gammaproteobacteria; order Burkholderiales; family Burkholderiaceae_C; genus Scleromatobacter. The sequence goes on along the minus strand of DASQCX010000977.1, from coordinate 2,257 downwards.
GCGCGGGATGCCTGCTGTTGGCGATCGGCATGGTGCGGAGCGGGCCGAATTCGGGCTGGGAATGGCTCATGGCGCTGCTCTTCGCGGTCGTGGCGGCGGGACTGTTCGTCACGGCGCTTTTCCCGACCGACCCGCCGGGTGCGCCATCGACGCGGTCGGGAGACATCCACGACATCAGTTTCATGGTCAACGTCGGTGGCATCGTCGCCGCCTCGCTGGTGGCGGTCGTCCTTTCGTGGCGAGACGTCCGTTGGGGAGGGTTCCGCCGGCTCGGCGCGGCTTTCGCGGTCGTTCTGCTGTTCGCCTTGGTCGTGCAGTTCAAGACGCTGCACCACGGCATGCCCTACGGTCTGGCCAATCGCTTCTTCGTGACGGTGCTCATCGCATGGCTCATTTCCGTCGCGTTGGCCATTCAGCGGCTGCGGCCTGCGAGATGACGCAGCGCGACGGCCCGACCGGCACCCCGACCTGACACGGGCCTTACAACGCCTTCGCGTCCGCGTGGCGCGGAGGCCCCGCGCACCGTTCCGGCGCTCGGGGTTTGCACGAATCTGCGGGGATTACGTAGGCGCAAACCGGGGACGCGACCTCACAATCGCTCTCACATTCAACTCGCCTTCAACAAGAGGGCGAGGCAACAAGGGCCCTGCCCCAACGGAGACACCACCCATGAAGTCCGCAACCCGCGTCACCGCCGTCGCTCTGGCCTGCATGGCCGCCACGGCCTTCGCCGCCGACCCGATCAAGATCGGCGTCGACGGCCCGTTCACCGGCGGCTCGTCGTCGATGGGCGTGAGCATGCGCGACGGCGTGCGCCTGGCCGCCGACGAGATCAACAAGTCCGGCGGCGTGCTGGGCCGCCAGATCCAGCTCGTCGAGCGCGACGACGAGGCCAAGAACGAGCGCGGCGCGCAGATCGCCCAGGAGCTGATCAACAAGGAGCACGTCGTCGCCGTGGTCGGCTACATCAACACCGGCGTGGGCCTGGCCTCGCAGCGCTTCTTCCAGGACGCGAAGATCCCGGTGATGAACAACGTGGCCACGGGCTCGGTGCTGACGCACCAGTTCGACGACCAGCCCGCCAACTACGTCTTCCGCAACTCGGCCAACGACAGCATCCAGGCGCCGATGATCGCCGACGAGGCCGTCAAGCGCGGCTTCAAGAAGATGGCCATCCTGGCCGACTCCACCAACTACGGCCAGCTCGGCCGCGCCGACCTGGAGAAGGCGCTGGCGCTCAAGGGCATCAAGCCGGTGGCCGAGGAGAAGTTCAACATCAAGGACGTGGACATGACCGCGCAGCTGCTCAAGGCCAAGGAGGCCGGCGCGGAAGTGATCCTCACCTACGGCATCGGCCCCGAGCTGGCGCAGATCGCCAACGGCATGACCAAGCTGGGCTGGAAGGTGCCGATGGTGGGCAGCTGGACGCTGTCGATGGCCAACTACATCGACAACGCCGGCCCCGGCGGCGAGGGCGCGCGCATGCCGCAGACCTTCATCCAGGAGCCGACGACGCCCAAGCGCCAGTCCTTCATCATCTCGTACCTGAAGACCTTCGCGCCGAAGAACAACCGCATGGACTCGCCGGTGTCGGCCGCCCAGGGCTACGACTCCATCTACCTGCTCGCCGCGGCGATCAGGCAGGCGAATTCGACCGAGGGGCCGAAGATCAAGGCGGCGCTGGAAGACCTGAAGGCGCCCGTCGACGGCGTGGTGACGACCTACAACCACCCGTTCACGAAGGCCGACCACGACGCCATCACGATGAACATCCCAGTGTTCGGCGAGGTCAAGGGCAACCGCGTGATCTACGCCTACGCCGACGACAAGTCCAAGGCCTCGGAAGTCCGGCTGAAGGACGTCAACGCCAAGGGCGCGCTCGCGCAGCCGGTCAAGAAGTAATCCGTTTCCCGCCAGCGGTTGCCTTCCGGCAACCCGGCGCCGCCGCGGCCCCGGGCCACGGCGGCGCCGTCCGCTGCCTCGAGCCGCAGGGCCCCCATGTCCATCCTGATCCAACTCGTCTACAGCGGCATCGCCCTGGGGATGATCTACGCGGTGATCGCGTTCGGCTACCAGCTGACCTTCGCGACCTCCGACACCCTGAACTTCGGCCAGGGCGGGGCGCTGATGCTCGGCGCGCTGGTCGGCCTGTCGCTCGTGAACGCCGGCGTGAACTACTGGCTGATGATCCCCATCGTCTGCGTGTTCGGCGCGCTGCAGGGCGCGGTCGTCGAGCGCCTGGGCGTGCGGCCGGCGA
>DASQCX010000976.1:0-10714 GCA_035634455.1 Burkholderiaceae bacterium | reverse complement strand
GGCAGGTAGAAGTCGACCTCGCCGGACTCCTGGAACACCGGCGCCACCAGCAGCGACTCGCCCAGCTGGTACTGCCGATCCAGCGGCGCGCAGGCCGGGTCGTGCGGGTGCTCCATCATCATCGAGCGCATGACGGGCACGCCCGTCTCCGCGGCCTGGATCGCCTTCGCGTACAGGTAGGGCATCAGGCGGTGCTTGAGCTGCGTGAAGACGCGCAGCACGTCGCAGCTCTCCTCGTCGACCAGCCAGGGCACGCGGTAGAAGCTGCTGCCGTGCAGGCGGCTGTGCGAGGACAGCAGGCCGAACTGGATCCAGCGCTTGTAGACGGCCGGCGGCGGGTTGCCCTCGAAGCCGCCGATGTCGTGGCTCCAGAAGCCGAAGCCGCAGGTGGTCAGCGACAGGCCGCCGCGCAGGCTCTCGGCCATCGACTCGAACGTCGACCAGCAGTCGCCGCCCCAGTGCACCGGAAAGCGCTGCGCCGAGGCGTAGGCCGAGCGCGCGAAGACGACCGCGTCGTCGTCGCCGCGCACCGCGCGGATCAGGTCGAACACCGACTCGTTGTACTGCAGCGGGTAGAGGTTGTGCATCTCCACCGGGTCCGAGCCGTCGTGGTACATCACCCCGGTATCCGGGATGCGCTCGCCGAAGTCGGTCTTGAAGCAGTCGACGCCCATCTCCAGCAGCCGGCGCAGGTGGCCCTGGTACCAGGCCACCGCCTTCGGGTTGGTGAAGTCGACGATGGCCATGCCGGGCTGCCACTGGTCGGTCTGGAACACGCGGCCGTTCGTCCGCTTGATGAAGTAGCCCTCGCGCGCACCCTCGGCGAACAGCGGCGACTTCTGCGCGACGTACGGGTTGATCCAGAGGCTGATCTTCAGCCCTCGCGCGCGCAGCCGCGCGAGCATCGCCTTCGGGTCCGGGAACTGGCGCGTATCCCACTCGAAGTCGCACCACTGGAATTCGCGCATCCAGAAGCAGTCGAAGTGGAACACCGACAGCGGCAGCTCGCGCCGCTTCATCTCGTCGATGAACGAGGTGGTGGTTGCCTCGTCGTAGTCGGTCGTGAACGATGTCGTCAGCCACAGGCCGAAGGTCCACGCCGGCGGCAGCGCCGGCTTGCCGGTGAGCGCGGTCAGGCGTTGCACGACGTCCTTGGGCGTCGGGCCCTGGATGACGAGGTAGTCCAGGCTCTCGCCCTCGCGGCTGAACTGCACGCGCGCCGTCTTCTCGGACGCGACCTCGAACGACACCGGCCCCGCCTCGTTGACCAGCACGCCGTAGCCGCGGCTGGTCATGTAGAACGGCACGCTCTTGTAGGCCTGCTCGCAGGCGGTGCCGCCGTCGCGGTTGCTGTTCTCCACCACCTGGCCGTTCTTGACCCAGGGCGTGAAGCGCTCGCCCAGGCCGTAGACCGTCTCGCCCACCGACAGCCCGAGCTGCTCGTGCACGTAGTTGCCCTTGCCGGCCCACTGCACGTAGGCCAGGCCGCGCCAGCCGCTGCGCGTCAGCACGCGCTCGCCCTCGCGGAAGACCAGGCCCCAGTCGTCGCCCTTGAGGACGTCGACGGACAGGCCGCCCGAGGTCAGCGTGGCGCGCGCCTCGCCGTCCTCGACGACGACGTCGGGGCGTCCGGCGCCGGGCATCGGGATGCCCAGGCGCGGCGCGTCGGATTCGCTGAAGTGCTCCGCCTTCACGCGGATGACGCCGGGCATCGGCGAGCTGATGGTCAGCGTCAGCGTCGGGCCTTGCAGCGTGTCGCCGCGGTGGCGGATCGGGCGCGTGGTCGCGAGCACCACCAGCCGGTCATGGTGGGCTTCGACCGCGTACGCCTGGGCCGCGTAGTGCGCGGCGACCCCGGGCTGCAGGAGCCACTGTCCATCCGTGAATTTCATAGCGTGTCTACAACGAGCTCGAGCGAGCGGTTCGCGCAGTCTAGGTGATTTAACATTAAATCGGAATAGCCTTCATCGCGGGATCGGCGCCGAGATGGCGCGCGATGTAGTCGGCGTGGTCGGGCATGGCGGCGACCGTGCCCGCGATGGCGCGGTGCAGACGCGCGAAGTGGGTGCGCAGCGCCTGCTCGTCGATGCGGTCGATGAACGGATCCCAGGCCTGCGGCGTCACGCCCAGGCCGTAAAGGATGGAGATGAAGGACGGCTCGGCGAAGCCGTCGCGGTCGATGATGGCCACGCGGCCCGAGGAGCGGAACAGCTCGATCTGGTGGCGCAGCGTGTCCGGGATCGGCATCGCCGCGCAATGGCGCCAGAACGCGGAGTCGTCGCGCTGCGTGAGCTTGTAGTGCATCACGATGAAGTCGCGGATGCTTTCGTATTGCAGCGCGATCTTGCGGTTGTACTCGTCGGCCAGGTGCGGCGCGAAGTCGCGGTCGGGGAAGTTCTCGATCAGGCGGCCGACGCCGTCCATGATCAGCTGGATGCTGGTGGACTCCAGCGGCTCCACGAAGCCGGCCGCCAAGCCGAGCGCGACGCAGTTGCGCACCCATGTCCTGCGGCGGCGGCCGGTGGTGAAGCGCAGCGGGCGCGGGTCGCCGAGGGCGGGCGTGTCCAGGCCTTCGAGCAGCACGCGCGCGGCCTCGTCGTCGCTCGTGAAGCGGCTGCAGTAGACGTGGCCGTTGCCGGTGCGGTGCTGAAGCGGGATGCGCCATTGCCAGCCGGCCGCCTTCGCGGTCGACATCGTGTACGGCGTGAGCCGGCCCGCGCGGGCGCTCGGCACGGCCAGCGCGCTGTCGCAGGGCAGCAGGTCGCTCCAGTCCTCGTAGCCCGCGTGCATCGCGCCCTCGATCAGCAGGCCGCGGAAGCCCGAGCAGTCGATGAACAGGTCGCCCTCGACGCGGCGGCCGTCGGCCAGCTTGAGCGCCTCGACGAAGCCGTCGGCAGCCCGCAGTTCCACTTCGACCACGGTGCCCTCGATGCGCTGCGCGCCGCGCTGCATCGCGTACTCGCGCAGGTAGGCGGCGTACAGGCCGGCGTCGAAGTGATACGCATACGAGTACCCGTTCGCGGCAGAGGGCGTGTCGCCCTGCGGCGGCGTGAAGCGATTGGCGCGCGCCATCACGGTGGACGTGGACCACTCCTCGTAAGACGCCATGCCGCCGGCGCGCGCCAGGCGCAACCAGTGCATGAACGACGAGCGCCCGTCGATGGCCGGACCGAAGTCGCCGAAGCCGTGGAAGAAGCGATGGCCGAGGCGACCCCAGTCGCGGAACTCGATGCCCAGCTTGAAGCTCGCCTGGGTGCGGTGCACGAAGTCGGCACCGTCAAGGCCCAGGCTGCGGTTGTAGAAGCGGATGGTGGGCAGCGTGGCCTCGCCGACGCCGATGGTGCCGATGTCGGGCGACTCGACGAGCACGATCTCGCACGGCGGACCGCCGCCCTGCCGCAGCTTCTGCGCGAGCGGCGCCGCGGCCATCCAGCCCGCCGTGCCGCCGCCGACGATGACGATCCTGCGCAGGGCATTGTCGTTCATGGGTTCCTTTCCAAATCGCGAAGACGCACGCGCGCTCGCGCCGCGTCTCGCGCGGGAGCGAACCTTGAGGCCAAGGCGGGCGGCTGTACCTAGGTGTTTCCACGAGCTTTATTTCGTCCATTGGTCGAACTAATATTTTTCGAACCTGCCTGCCGGTCTCCCCCCGTTCGTTGCCGCGACCATGCCGGTCGCACCTTCTCCTTCGGGTGAAACCCGAATGATTTAAGGTTAAATCGTTAACCGGGCATTCAGGAAAATTTAAGGTTAAATCGTCTTGGCCTTTCTCGCCGACCTTCCCCGCCTCTGGCCCGCGCACGCCGCCGCACCGCGGCCCGCGGGCGCGGCCGCTGCCCGCGCATCCGATCGCCCGGACGCGTCCGGCCAGCAGCGCCTGCTCAAGGGCATCAACCGCATGGCGCTGGTGCGCCAGCTGTGCGCGAAGCCGGGCCAATCGCGCGCCGACCTCGCGGCCAGCGTGCAGCTGACCAAGTCGACGGTCAGCCTGCTGGTGCGCGAGCTGATCGCCGAGGGCTGGCTGCTCGAGCGCGAGAGCGTGGCCACCGGCGACATCGGCCGCCGCCCGACGCCGCTGTTCATCGACCCGACGCGCCTGGTGCTGCTGGGCGCCGAGATCGGCGTCGAGTCCGCGCGCATCGTCGCCACCACGCTGGTGGGCGAGGTGCTCGCCGGCGCGCAGGTCGAGCACGGCGCCGACCGCGGCGCCGATGCCTGCATCGCACGCCTGGCGACGGCCCTGGTCGACCTGCGCCGACAACTCGACGGTGGTGCGCGGGAGGTGATCGGCGTCGGCATCGGCCTGCCCGGCGGCGTCGACGAGACCCGCGGTTTCCTGCACTTCGCGCCCAACCTCGGCTGGCGCGACGTCGCCGTCGGCGCGCTGCTGGAAAAGGCGCTCGCCGGCTCCGAGCTCGCCGGCGTGCCGCTGTTCCTGCAGAACGAGGCCGACGTCGCGGCGCTCGGCGAGCTCGAGTTCGACGCGGGCGCCGCGGCCGACCCGCTGCTGTACGTCAGCATCAACCACGGCGTGGGCGCGGGCGTGATCGTCGGCGACCGCCTGCTGATCGGCAGCCGCGGCTTCGCCGGCGAGATCGGCCACACCATCCTGCAGCCCGCGGGCCCGCCGTGCTCGTGCGGCCGGCGCGGCTGCGCCGAAGCCCTGATCGGCGCGCGCGCCATGCTGCCGGCGACCGCCCGCCGCGGGCGCGCGACCTCGCTGGCGGGCGTCGCCAGGCGCCTCGCCAAGGGCGACGAGGAAACGCATCGGGCCGTCGCGACGGCCGGCGGCCATCTCGGCACGCTGCTGCAGAACCTGGCCGCGGCCTACGACCCGGCGTGCATCGTGCTGGGCGGCGCCGGCGTGGCGCTCGGCGACGCGTTCGTCGAGCCGGCGCTGCGCACGCTGCGCGACTACTGCGGCGCGGCCGACCTGCCCGTCCCCACGGTGCGGCTGTCGCAGCGCGGCGCCGACGCGGTGGCCGTGGGTGCGGCCGCGCTCGTGCGCTATCGCCTCACGCGCCCGCTGATCGCGGCCATCGAGCGCCACGCGGTGCGGGGGGAGCAGTGATGTTCCTGGGCATCGATCTGGGCACCTCCGAAGTCAAGCTCCTGCTGCTGGACGCGGCGGGCGGCATCGTCGGCCAGGCCGGCGCGCCGCTGGACGTCTCGCGTCCGCAGCCGCTGTGGTCGGAGCAGCCTCCGGCGCAATGGTGGCGCGCCACGCACGACGCGGTCGCGCGGCTGCGCGCGGCGCATCCGGCGGAGTTCGCGCGCGTGCAGGGCATCGGCTTGTCGGGCCAGATGCACGGCGCCGTGCTGCTCGACGCCGACGACGCCGTGCTGCGCCCCGCGATCCTCTGGAACGACGGCCGCAGCCACGCCGAATGCGCGGAGCTCGGCGAGCGCGCGCCGCGCCTGCACGACATCGCGGCCAACCTCGCGATGCCCGGCTTCACGGCGCCCAAGCTGCTGTGGGTGCGGCGCCACGAGCCCGAGGTCTTCGCCCGCGTGCGCAGCGTGCTGCTGCCCAAGGACTGGCTGCGGCTGCAGCTCACCGGCCAGAAGGTGTCCGACCCGTCCGACGCCGCCGGCACGCTGTGGCTGGACGTGGCCGCGCGCGACTGGTCCGACGAGCTGCTCGCCGCCTGCGGCCTGAGGCGCACGCACATGCCGCGCCTGGTCGAGAGCAACGCGCCGTCCGGCGTCGTGCGGCCCGAGCTCGCGCAGGCCTGGGGGCTGGGCCCCGAGGTCGTCGTGGCCGGCGGCGCGGGCGACAACGCCGCCAGCGCGATCGGCGTCGGCGCCACCGAGCCGGGCGACGGCTTCATCTCGCTGGGCACGTCCGGCGTGCTGTTCGTCGTCGACGATCGCCATCGCGCCAACGCCGCGTCGGCGGTGCACGCGTTCTGCCACGCGCTGCCGCGCCGCTGGCACCAGATGAGCGTGATGCTGTCGGCCGCCAGCTGCCTGAAGTGGTTCGTGCAGTTCAGCGGCGCCGCCGACGAGGCGACGCTGCTGTCCGAAGTGGCCGCGCTGTCGCCCGACGCGCTGGCCGAGGCGCCGCTGTTCCTGCCCTACCTGGCCGGCGAGCGCACGCCGCACAACGACCCGTTCGCGCCCGGCGTGTTCTACGGGCTGTCGCACCAGAGCGGCCGCGCGCTCGGCGCCTACGCCGTGCTCGAGGGCGTGGCCTTCGGCCTGGCCGACGGCCTCGCCGCGCTGCGCGACTCGGGCACCACGGTGCGGCGGCTGTCGCTGGTGGGCGGCGGCGCCCGCAGCGCGCTGTGGGCGCAGTTGATCGCCGACGCGCTGGACGTCGAGATCGTCCTGCCCGCCGGCGCCGACGCCGGCGGCGCGCTCGGCGCCGCGCGCCTGGGCTGGATGGCCACCGGCGCGAGCGTGCAGCAGGCCTGCGCCAAGCCCGCCGTCGCGGCGCGCTTCGTGCCCGACCCGGCGCGCCACGCGACCCTCGCGCCGCGCTTGCAGCGCTTCCGCCAGATCTACCGACAACTCAAGCCCCTGTGGGGCAGCGCCGCGGCGTGAGCCGGGCCGACGATCACCCCGACCGAGAACCTCAATGACTTCGTATTTCAAGGACATCGCCCCGATCCAGTACCGCGGGCCCGACAGCGACGACGCGCTGGCCTTCCGCCACTACGACAAGGACCGCCTGGTGCTGGGCAAGCGCATGGAGGACCACCTGCGCTTCGCCGTCTGCTACTGGCACACCTTCTGCTGGAACGGCCTCGACCCGTTCGGCGCCGGCACCTTCCAGCGCCCGTGGTTCGAGGGCGGCTCGCCCATGGAGCTGGCGCGCATCAAGGCCGACGCGGCGTTCGACTTCTTCGCGAAGCTTGGCGCGCCCTACTACTGCTTCCACGACCGCGACGTCGCCCCCGAAGGCGCCACGCCGCGCGAGAGCCGCGAGAACTTCCTGCGCATGGTCGACGTGCTGGGCGCGCACCAGCAGCGCACCGGCATGAAGCTGCTGTGGGGCACGGCCAACCTGTTCAGCCATCGCCGCTTCATGTCGGGCGCGGCCACCAATCCCGACCCCGCGATCTTCGCGCTGGCCGCCGCGCAGGTGCGCGACGCGCTCGAGGCCACGCAGCGCCTGGGCGGCGAGAACTACGTGCTGTGGGGCGGCCGCGAGGGCTACGAGACGCTGCTGAACACCGACGTCGGCCGCGAGCTGGACCAGATGGGCCGCTTCCTCAACCTCGTCGTCGAGCACAAGCACCGGATCGGCTTCAAGGGCACGATCCTGATCGAGCCCAAGCCGCGCGAGCCGTCCAAGCACCAGTACGACTTCGACGTCGCCACCGTCTACGGCTTCCTGGTGCGCCACGGCCTGGACAAGGAGGTCAAGGTCAACATCGAGGCCAACCACGCCACGCTGTCCGGCCACAGCTTCGAGCACGAGATCGCCACCGCGGGCGCGCTCGGCATCCTGGGCTCGATCGACATGAACCGCGGCGACCCGCAGCTGGGCTGGGACACCGACCAGTTCCCGCACAACGTGCCCGACACCGCGCTGGCGATGTACCACATCCTGCAGGCCGGCGGCCTGGGAAGCGGCGGCCTGAACTTCGACGCCAAGGTGCGCCGCCAGTCGATCGACGCGGTCGACCTGTTCCACGGCCACATCGGCGGCATGGACGTCTCCGCGCGCGGCCTGCTGGTGGCCGAACGGATGATCCTCGACGGCCGCCTGAAGGGCGCCGTCGACGCGCGCTACGCCGGCTGGAACACGGCGCACGGCCAGGCCGTGCTCGCGGGCCGGGTGTCGCTCGCCGAGCTCGCCGACCAGGCGCTGGCCGCCAACGTCGACGTGCCACCCGTCTCGGGCCGCCAGGAGGCGCTCGAGAACCTCGTCAACCGCTTCTGCGGCAACTGAGGGCCACGCCACGCGCAATTTTTCCCGGCAGTCCCCGTACTGACCCACCACGCACCCCCCATCATTGGCGGGGATTCGATCGTTATCAAAAAGAGTAGAACGACATGAGACATTTCAAGAGGACAGCGTTGTCTATCGCGGCGGCGCAAGCGGCCCTGATGTGGAGTGGTGTGGCGATGGCGCAGTCGGCGCCGGCGCCGGCCGCCGCCGCGAGCACTCCGCCCGCGCAGGAAGGGGTCACCCAGGTGGTGGTCACCGGCCAGCGCGCGGCCCTGCAGTCGGCGCAGAAGCTCAAGCAGAACGCCGAGGAGGTGCTCGACTCGATCGTCGCGGCCGACATGAAGCTGCCCGATCGCTCCGTCACCGAGGTGCTGCAGCGCGTCGTCGGCGTGACCATCGACCGCACCATGGCCAAGGACGACCCCGAGCACTTCTCCGTCGAGGGCTCGGGCGTGATGATCCGCGGCCTGAGCTGGGTCCGCTCGGAGCTGAACGGACGCAACTCGTTCTCCGCCAACGGCGGCCGCTCGCTCAACTTCGAGGACGTGCCGCCCGAGCTGCTGACCGCCGTCGACGTCTACAAGAACCCGTCCGCGGAGCAGATCGAGGGCGGCATCGGCGGCCTGGTCAACCTGCGCACGGCCATGCCGTTCGACTACACGGGCTTCAAGGCCGCGCTCACCACCAAGGCCAGCTGGGCCAAGCTCAAGGGCGGCAAGCCGACGCCGGAATACTCGGGCCTGATCTCCGACCGCTGGCACACCCCGATCGGCGACTTCGGCGCGCTGGTGGACCTGGCCTACTCGGAAAGCGCCACCCGCACCGACTACATCCAGGTCGAGCCGTACTTCAAGGTCACCGACGACGAGGGCGCCTCGGTCTGGGCCCCGAAGGGCGCGGCCTGGCGCACGCTGAACTTCGACCGCAAGCGCACCGGCATCTACAGCGCGCTGCAGTGGAAGAACGACAGCGTCGAGTCCTCGCTGACCTACTTCAAGTCGCGCTACAAGATGAAGTGGGACGAGAACGCGATCTTCGCGCAGTCGACCTGGCACAACATCAAGGTCAAGGCCGGCGGCACCTACGACAGCCAGGGCGTGCTCCAGACGGGCACGCTGTACGACACCGCGGACAACGGCATCAACTTCGGCGTCGACACCCGCGTCGCCACGCGCAACTCGAACACCGGCGACCTGGCGTGGAACCTGCGCTGGAAGGCCTCGAACAAGTGGGCGTTCAGCACGGACCTGCAGCTGATCCGGTCCACGACCAACGACCTCGATTCCACCGTCGCCACGGGCGTGCAGCTGCCCGAGGAGCCCGTCACCCTGACGGGCGGCATCCCCAGCCTGAACTTCAGCGACGCCGATCGCACCTACCTGGCCGACCCGGCCAACTACTACTGGGCGTTCACCCAGGAGCACCTCGACAGGAGCTCGGCCAACGAGAACGTGCTGCGCGGCGACGCGGAGTACACCATCGACGACCCGATCTTCAACTCGGTGCGCTTCGGCCTGCGCCTGACCAAGCGCGGCGCGGTCACGACCAACTCCAACCCGAGCTACCACTGGGCCGCCGTCACGCAGCCGTGGCAGGTGGGCTGGGACATCAGCAAGCTCGCCTACCTGAACGACCCGCGCTTCAGCGGCAACACGCACACCCACGACTTCACCAACTTCTTCGGCGGCAAGATCTCGGTGCCGTCGCTGGTCGTGCCCGACACATCGGTGGCCGCCGGCTATCCCGACAGCTACGCCGCGCTCCACAAGTACCACGACATCCTGTGCGCGGAGCAGGCCGCGGCGCAGGGCTGGAGCAGCGGCTGCGCGACCTGGAGCCCCGCGACCTTCGGCACCGACCCGGCCGGCACCAACGACCAGGACGAGCACACCGAAGGCGCCTACGGCCAGCTGCGCTTCAGCATGGACGACCTGAAGTTCCCGGTCGAGGGCAACGTCGGCCTGCGCTACGTGCACACCAATTCGGTGGCGCACGGCTACACGGTGTTCACGCCGGCGACGGTGACGGTGCCGGCGGGCGGCACCGTCGGCGGGTTGACCGTCCCGACGATGCCGGCGTTCTCGAAGTCGCAGGACTACCAGCACTCGTACGACGACCTGCTGCCCAGCCTGAACCTGAAGATGAACGCGTCCGACAAGCTGCAGTTCCGCGCCGCGTTCGCCTCGGCGATCTCGCGCCCGGACTTCTCCGACATGCAGGCCTACACCACGCTGTCGCAGAACGTCACCACGCAGACCACCGGCAACCAGACCAACGTCACGGCGGTCACCTACACCGGCACGGCCAACGGCAACCCGCTGCTCAAGCCGGTGAAGTCCAACCAGATCGACCTGACCGCCGAGTGGTACTTCGCGCCGACCGGCTCGTTCACGGCGGCCGTGTTCGACAAGCAGCTGCGCGACATCGTCGTCAAGCAGACGTCCATCGTGGCGCTGCCGGACACGGACGGGAACCTGCACGACTTCACGGTCACCAGCCCGGTCAACGGCGCCAAGGGCTACGCCCGCGGCTTCGAGCTGGCCTTCCAGACCTACTTCACCGCGCTGCCCGGCTTCCTGTCCAACTTCGGCGTGCAGGCCAACTACACCCACGTGGACAGCAAGCGCAAGCTCTACACGCCGGTCACCTCGGCCTACTGCTCGGGCGGCAACAGCACCGACAACCTCAACCTGAACCTGAACGGCTGCGACACCGACGGCCGCAGCTTCGGCGACCTGCCGCTGGAGAACCTGTCGCGCAACTCGTACAACCTGACCCTGATGTACGACCAGGGCCCGCTGTCGGCGCGCATGG
>DASQCX010000975.1:0-4794 GCA_035634455.1 Burkholderiaceae bacterium | reverse complement strand
GCGGCCGCACGCGGTCGCCCGCGACATCACTGCCTTCGCCGCCATGGCCGCGCGTTCTCCAGACTGGTCCTCGCTGCCTGCCGTAGCCGCGATGCCTCGTCCCCAGACCGCCTTGCGCGGCGCGCACTACCCCACGCTGGACGGCGCCCGCGGCCTGGCGATCCTGATGGTGGTGCTGCACAACTTCGCGTTCTGGGACGCCAGGCTGTCCGACCCCGCGGGACGCGCGCTGGAGGTGGCCATCGGCGGCGGCTGGGCCGGCGTGACGCTGTTCTTCGTGCTGAGCGGATTCCTGATCACCGGGATCCTGCTGGACTCGCAGCACGAGCCCGGCTACTTCCGCCGCTTCTACCTGCGACGCACGCTGCGCATCGCGCCGCTCTATTACGCCGTGCTGCTGGTCACCTTCGTCGTCCTCCCGCTGGCCGGCGCCGCGCCCGCGTCCGTGCGGGCCGACGAGCCACAACAGGCCTGGCTCTGGATCTACCTGTCGAACTGGGTGCAGCCCTTCGACAACACTGCCGGCCACACGTTCCCGCACTTCTGGTCGCTGGCGGTCGAGGAGCAGTTCTACCTGCTGTGGCCCCTGCTGACATGGCGTCGCAGCCCGCGCACGGTCCTGCGCTGCGGCCTCGCGCTGGCGCTGCTGGCGCCCCTCGTCCGCACGGGCCTGCTGCTCGGCGGCGGCACCCAGGACATGGCCTATGTCTGGTCGCCCTGCCGGATGGATGCCCTGGCGCTCGGCGGCAGCGTGGCCGCGGCGCTGCGCATGCCGGCGCTGGCAGCGTGGCTGACGGCGCGACGCCGGCAGTTGCTGGCGGCCTCGGCCGCCGTGTTCGTGGCCTGCGTCCTGGGCTTCCATGGCCTGCCGCGCGCGACGTTCGCCATGCAGACGCTGGGCTACTCGCTGCTGGCGATCTGCTTCGCGCTGCTGGTGCTCGCGCTGGCCTGCGCCGACATCGCCGGCGACGCCGGATGGGCCGCCAGATCGTGGCGCACGGCACCGCTGCGCGTGCTGGCCCGGTACAGCTACGGCCTCTACATCGTCCACATGCCGCTGCAGCTCCTGATCGGCCTGCCGCTGATGCGATCGCTGGGCCCCGGCGCGTTGACGTCGACGCCGATCAACGTGGCGTATTTCGCCATCGGGCTGGCGGCGAGCCTGGCCCTGGCCATCCTGTCCTACCATCTGTTCGAGCAGCGCTTCCTGGCGCTCAAGGCCTACGTCCGCTGAGAGGGCGACGGGCACCGGGAGCGCTCAGCGGCCCGCCAGCGCCTGCATGCCGGCCTGCCACTGGGCGGCGGCCTGCTCCAGCAACTCGGTGTCGCCGGCCGGCTTGCCGGAACGCACCAGGCGGGCACCCTTGAGGATGAACGACTTCATCGCGGCCGCGATCTGCTCGAACGCCGCCGCCGCTTCCTCGAGACCGGGCTGCGGCTCGCCGGCCAGCCAGCGCAGGTGCTGCGCGGCCACCTCGAACGCCGCGCCGGCCTGCCGCGTGTTGGCGAACGCCCAGACATGGTAGTAGTCGAGCCCGCGCTCCTGTAGGCGCGGCAGTTCGATCACGAAACGATCGCGGAAGCGCAGGAACGGATTGGACGCGGGCCGCCGCTCCACGTGCGTGCGCAGCCGCGCGCGCGCGAGGGCCCGCAGCTCGGCCGCCGGACGCTGGCGCAGCCTATCGAGCTTCACCAGCTCGGCGAACAGCGGCATGAAGCCCGGGGGGGTCGGCTCGGCAAGGTTGAAGGTGCGGTCGAAGTCCTCGCCTTCGAGGACGTAGTAGCCGGTGTTGTGGAAGTAGCCGAGACGACGCGCGCCCAGGTCCAGCTCGTTCAGCACGATGGTGCTCTTGGTGTGCTGGCGCCGGTAGTCGGTGCCCCCGGTGTCGGGCAGCCACCAGGCATCGGACTCGGTGCTGATGAGGCGCCCTGCCTTCAGGTGCTCGGCCGCATGCTCCAGCAGCGGCCGCCAGACCGTGAGCTCCTGCACCTCGATGCCGTAGAACTCGTACAGGTCATCGTGCGAGGGCTTGAAGAAGGTCCATTGGTCGTCGTCGAAGTCGACCGACAGCACATGCCCCAGGCAGGCATGCGGCTCGAGCCCGGTGGCCTGCAGCACGCTGATCCAGATGTCGGCGTAGCAGTTCTTCTCCTGCCACATCCGCGTCTCCGCGTGCAGGGTGCAGCCCTGCAGCGAGGCGGACGAGAAATCGGGACGCGCGCACCAGCGCCCCGCATCCATGCTCGAGTTCAGCATCGCCGCGTCAGGGCCACAGGCGCGCGCGGACTTCCTTCGGCCACTCGGCCGGCACGAAGCCGTGCGCCTTGAACAACGCCATCGTCACGCGCTCCAGGCCGAAGCCCAGGCAGGCGGTGTTGGCCAGTTCGCCGTCGGCCGTGCGGATGCCGAACGTGGAGGAGAAATGGTCCTGGTGGAAATTGAAGGAGCAGACCGCCGTCGGGTTCTCGCGCGAGATCACCGGCACCAGCACCTCGAACTTCAGCTTCTGCGCCTTCTGCGCCTGCGCGAGGAACTTGCCGCCGCGGCCGAAGAACGGATCGGTCGCGACGTCGGACTCCGCCGGCAGCCCCAGCGAGCGCAGCAGCGTCAGCCCGCGCTGCAGCCACATGTCGCGCCACTCGACCACCTGCGACGGCGTGCCGGCCGACACGAACTCGCGCACGCGGAACGATTGCATCCGGGTCGGCTCCGGCGACGGCTCGTGGCGGTACACCCAGTTGGTCATCGTGATCAGGCGGCCGCCTTCCGGCAGCGTGCCGGTGAGCGTCGGGTAGACCGGATAGCAGGCGGCGGGGTTCATCACCACGCTGGTCTGGCCCAGCAGTTCGCCCCAGTTGCCGCCATCCTTCGCACGCTCGGCCAGGGCGAGCGCCTCGATCGCGTTGCCGAAGAAGCTGTGGACGGCGCCGCACAGGTGGGGGAACGAATCGAGGTAGTGGACCTTCTCGAGGATGTCGCGATCGATCACCGGCGGATAGGCCATCGTCTGCGCGCCGTCGTCGCGGGCCACCTCGCTGACCAGCGCGTTGAAGCGCTCGAGCACGTCCTCGAACACGGCGCCGCGGCCGAACACGCCCTGCACGCCGGCCGGCACGATCAGGCCGTGGCGCACGAGGCCGTCGTGGAAACCCTCGATGTCGTAAACAGTATCTTGCATGGTGTGTGCGCGCCTCAGTCGTCCTTGAGAACCATGAGCATGGAGGCGCTCTTGGCTGCGATGCGGTCGTTGGAGATCATCAGGGCGCCCGACAGCGCGTCGCGGTAGTGGCGACCCAGGGCGTAGGGGCTGTCGTTCTTGTAGGCGAGGATGCCGATGATCTGCAGCGCGCTGTGCACCGCGCGCGGCGTGGCCTCGGAGGCGCTGATCTTCAGGTTGTTCATCTTCAGCGCCCAGCCCATGCCGAGCAGTTCCTGGCGGCCGTCCGGGCGGGCGTCGATGGCATCGAACTCGTCGGCCAGCGCCATCCAGTTGTGGCGCTGCGCCTGCAGTTCGGTCGAGGCCTCGGCCAGCCGGCCGGCATTGGCCGGGATCGTGCCGGCCGCCTTGCGGGCGCCCTGCCGCACGAAGGCCGCGGCCTTGGCGAAGGCGTCGGCGGCGATGCCCCACCACAGCGCCGACCACAGGATGTGCGAATACGGCACCATCGACTGCGCCGAGCTGTCGGCGAACGAGCCGGGGACGATCTGCTCGACCGGCCCGCGCGACTCCAGCCGGAAGCCCGGGCTGCAGGTGCCGCGCATGCCCATCGTGTCCCAGGTGGTCGTCTGCTTAAGCTCGTAGTCGGACTTGCGCACCAGCACCAGCACCTGGTCGCTCGGCGGCGAATCGGCGTCGCGGCGGCAGGTCACGAGGATGG
The DNA here is from genome assembly GCA_035634455.1 of Burkholderiaceae bacterium. Taxonomy (GTDB): domain Bacteria; phylum Pseudomonadota; class Gammaproteobacteria; order Burkholderiales; family Burkholderiaceae_C; genus Scleromatobacter. The sequence goes on along the minus strand of DASQCX010000975.1, from coordinate 915 downwards.
CGTCGGCGTGCGCGCAGTAGGAACCCGTCGTGGCGTCCTTGTCGAGGGTGAAGCGGTCGCCCTCGCGTTGCACGGCGCACACGCTGGTGCGCGTCTCGCCGAAGGTGCCGACCTCGGAAGTCATGGACGCGATGAGCCACTGGTGCCGCACCAGGTCGCGCAGGTAGCCGTCGAAGAACGGCGTGCCCGCGCCGTGGCGTGCCAGGCAGGCCACCTGGATGTAGTGCATGGCCAGCACCATGCCGCTCGATGCGCACGCGCCCGACAGGGCGGCGCACAGCAGGGCCTGCTCGCGCATCGAACAGCCCAGGCCGCCCAGTTCGCGCGGCACCGCCGCGGACAAGGCGCCGACGCCCTTGAGCGCCTGCAGGGTTTCGTGCGGGAAGCGCGCATCCTTGTCCACGGATGCCGCGTGCACCGCGGCCACTTCCTTGGCGATCGACCGCACCGCGGCCAGGAGCTCGGTGAACGTCGCCGCGGGCGAAGGCTTGGTTTCCGTCGGGTGAGTCGTTGTCTCGCTCATGCTTGTCGGTCCTCTTATGCTGCTGCACCGCGGCCCCCTCTCGGCCGCCCCTCCTCGAACGCCGATGCGATGCACGGCGGCCACCGCCGTCTCGCGACGGTCGGGCGACACAGTGCCACTGCTCAGCGATATTTAAGGTGGATGATACGAGGCGTTACCTTTGGCAGGCAATTCGCCCACATGGGGGGGGACGGTACAAACGCACGCTTGGCGAACCGCCGTCGAGCCTCCCCCTAACTTGTAATTCGACCTCGCTCCGCTGCCCGGAAATCGCCCACCGCGTTCGGCGGTCGCCGCGCGGCCCGGCGGCACGTCCCGATACCCGTCACCGGCATGGCGATTGCCGAGGACGGCGCACTCGATGCATAGCCGGGCGAGGAGGCCCCTTCATG
>DASQCX010000974.1:0-1992 GCA_035634455.1 Burkholderiaceae bacterium | reverse complement strand
GCGACGCCTCGGCTAAGTGCATGATTCGTATCAGCATGCTGCCGGGTTTCGTAGCGTTCGCTCTGGAACATGCACAGGCGGATACCTTTCGCAGGAGTGAGGATGGCAGGAAAGATGAGCCCCGGCGTGCGTGTGGCGCTGCGCGCGGGAGTTACCCGGCAAGACTTGGCCAGCGCCCAGGGGCACATCGCCGCCATGTGCGGCGTGTCCATGGACGAGGCGATCCGGAAGATCCTGGCGGGCGCCCAGGCGGCCGAGGTCGACCGAATCGCCATCAAGATCGCCGCCGATACCTCCGACGGCGTGCATGCGCTGCTGGACGTCTTCGACATCGACGACGCCCGGTCGCATCGGCCGCTGCTGTGGGAGCTGCTGCGCGAGGGCACGGCCCGGTAGCTCGCCCCGGGGCCGCTGCTGCCGCAGTCGCCGCCGCAGCAGCAGCAGCGGCCGCCGCCGCCTGGCGGGCAAGCCCGCACCTCCATGGACGTTTGAAGGCCGCGAATTTACACCCCGACAAGCCCGGATTGAGGCTGACGCGGCGCTTGCGTAATGTGCGGCTCTCTCGACAGTGCGTCGTCCAGGAGGAGAGCTCGTGACCCAGGGCTACTGCGAACAGGCCGGCGTGGCGCAGCGCGACGTCCGCGCCAGGCGCGTGATGCGAACCATGCGCGCGGCGGCACCCGAAAGCTCGAACGCGATCCGCGTCGACTTCAACGAGGACGAACCTCCCGCCGTGCTCTTCAATGACCTGGCCGTGCCCGCCGCCTTGGTCAGCTGGGCCTGGTGCCAACTCAAGATGCTCGACACGCTGCTGCTGGCTGCGTCGGCCAACAGGGGGCGTGCGGACGGCGACGCCGATGTGGCCGGAGCGGTGCGCAACGTCATCGGGCCTGTGATCAACGCGCTCGCGCTCTCCGAGTTGCGCGCGGCCGAGTTGAGGAACGGCGACACGCCGTGAGGCGCGGACGCCCTTGCAGGCAGGCGCCGCCCAAGAATCAGCCGCGCATGAGTTCTACCAGCGTCCGCGCATCGAGCGGCGCGCCGGATTCGGCGCCGTCGATGACGCCTTCGGCCAGGGCGCGCTTGTGCTGGTGCAGTTCCACGATGCGCTCCTCCAGCGTCCCGGCGTTGACCAGGCGGTAGACCGTCACCGGGCGAAGCTGCCCAATGCGATGCGCCCGGCCGCTGGCTTGGTCTTCTGCGGCCGGGTTCCACCACGGGTCGGCGATCACGACATAGTCCGCCACGGTCAGATTCAATCCGAACCCACCGGCCTTCAGGCTAATCAGGAACAAGGTCCCCTCGCCGGCCTGAAACGCCGCGACCCGGCGCGTGCGCTCGACTGCCGGCGTTGATCCGTCCAGGTACTGGTAGGCGATGCCCGCTGCGTCGAGCGGCTGGCGCAGCAACTGCAGAAAATCCACAAATTGGCTGAAGACCAGCGCCTTGTGCCCGTTGGCCGCGAGCTCCTCCGCCAGATCCGCAAAGGCCTGTACCTTCGCCCCGGACATCGTCACCGCTGGGCTAACCAGCCTCGGGTCGCAGGCCGCGCGCCGCAGCCGGGTCAGTTGGGCGAGCACGTTGATCTGCGCCTTACCGCCGCCTTCTGCCAAGCCAGCCTGCGCCGCGTCGACCGCCTCGCGGCGAAGCGCTTCGTAGTGCGCACGCTCGTCGTCGCCGGGCTGCACGCGCAGCGTCAGCTCCGTTCGCGCGGGCAGGTCGTCCAGCACCTGCGCCTTGGTGCGCCGCAAGACGAACGGCGCCGTCAGCCGCTTGAGCGTGCGTTGGGCGTCGCGGTCGCGATCGCGCTCGATGGGCACTGCGAATCGCTCATTGAAGCGCGCCAGCGTCCCCAGCAGCCCCGGGTTGCAGATCTGCATGATCGACCACAGCTCGGCCAGCCGGTTTTCGATTGGCGTGCCCGACAGAGCCAGGCGAAAGTCCGCTTGCAGCGTCTGCGCGGCCTGGGTGCGCTTGGCCGCCGCGTTCTTG
>DASQCX010000973.1:0-2081 GCA_035634455.1 Burkholderiaceae bacterium | reverse complement strand
ACGGCGCGGCCAGCCAGCAGAAGGCCGCGGCGGCGCAGGCGGCCGGGCTGTTCGCCGACGAGATCGAGCCGATCACCGTCACGGCCGGCGTCGCCGACCCGAAGAACGGGATCCGCACCAAGGAAGTGACCGTGTCGGCCGACGAGGGCATCCGCCCGGGCACGACCTACGACAGCATCAAGGACATCCGCCCGGCCATGCCCGGCGGCCTGGTCAGCGCGGGCAACGCCAGCCAGTTCAGCGACGGCGGCGGCGCGTGCGTGGTCGTCTCCAGCCAGTACGCCGAACGCAAGAACCTCGAGCCGCTGGGCCGCTTCCTCGGCTTCGCCGTCGCCGGCTGCGAGCCCGACGAGATGGGCATCGGCCCGGTCTACGCCGTGCCCAAGGTGCTGCGCCGCCTGGGCCTGACGGTGGCCGACATCGACCTGTGGGAGCTGAACGAGGCGTTCGCGGTGCAGGTGCTGTACTGCGCGGACACCCTCGGCATCCCGATGGACCGGCTCAACGTCAACGGCGGCGCCATCGCCGTCGGCCACCCGTACGGCGTCAGCGGCCAGCGCCTGACCGGCCACGCGCTGATCGAGGGCCGGCGCCGCGGCGCCAAGAGGGTGTGCGTGACGATGTGCATCGGCGGCGGCATGGGCGCCGCCGCAGTCTTCGAAGTACTTTGAGCCCCACGGTCGCTCGCGCTCCCTGCCCCCGAGGGGCTGGCCGCGAGCGGCCCGGCAGAGCCGGTTCCGCCGCTCCCTCGAATCTCGTGCGAACTTTCGAGCGCCAGTGGCGGGAACTCTGAACAGTACGCCTGGCCATCCATGAGCACGCGACAAACCCTCGATTTCCTGCTGTACGACTGGCTCCGGGTGGAGCAGCTCGCGTCGCGCGAGCGCTTCGCCGAGCACTCGCGCGCCACCTTCGATGCCGTGCTCGACACCTGCGAGCGCCTGACGCGCGAGAAGTTCGCGCCGTTCAACCGCCTCGTCGACACCGAGGAGCCGCGTTTCGACGGCGAGCGCGTGCACCTGCCGCAGGCCACGCACGACGCGCTGCGCGCCTACGCGGCGACGGGCATGATCGCCGCGTCGCAGGACGCCGGGATCGGCGGCATGCAGCTGCCCTGCGTCGTCGAGAAGGCCGCCAACGCGTTCCTGTCGCAGGCCTGCATCGGCATGGGCGGCTACGTGATGCTCACGCACGGCAACGCGGGCCTGCTGATGGCCCACGGCACCGCCAGGCAGCAGGAGGTCTTCGCGGCGCGCGAGTTCGCCGGCGAGTGGTTCGGAACGATGTGCCTCAGCGAGCCGCAGGCCGGTTCGTCGCTGAGCGACATCGCCACGCGTGCGACGCCAGACGGCACCGACTTCGAGTCCGACCCGCTTGGCCCGCGCTACAAGCTGGTCGGCAACAAGATGTGGATCTCGGCCGGCGAGCACGAGATCACGCCCAACATCGTGCACCTGGTGCTGGCCAAGATCCCCGGGCCGGACGGCAAGCTGCAGGCGGGCGTCAAGGGCATCTCGCTGTTCATCGTGCCCAAGCATCGTGTCGACGCCGAGGGGCGGCTCACCGGGCAGCGCAACGACGTCAGCCTGGCCGGCCTGAACCACAAGCTGGGCTTTCGCGGTACCAGCAACGCGCTGCTGAACTTCGGCGAGAAGGGCGGCGCGGTCGGATACCTGGTGGGGCAACCGGGCGACGGCCTGCGCTGCATGTTCCACATGATGAACGAGGCGCGCATCGGCGTCGGGCTGGGGGCGACGATGCTGGGCGCGGCGGGCTACGAGGCGAGCCTGGAATACGCGAAGCAGCGCACGCAGGGACGGCCGATCGGCGCGGGCGGCAAGGACGCGTCGGCGTCGCCGGTGCGCCTCATCGAGCACGCGGACATCCGCCGCATGCTGCTGGCGCAGAAGGCCTACGTCGAGGGCGGCATGGCGCTGGCGCTGTACTGCGCGCGCCTGGTCGACGAGCAGCGCAGCGGCACGCCGGAGTCCGCCGCCGAGGCGAGCCTGCTGCTGGAGATGCTCACGCCGATCGCCAAGAGCTGGCCCAGCGAGTGGGCGCTGGAGGCCAACAGCCTGGCG
>DASQCX010000972.1:0-1899 GCA_035634455.1 Burkholderiaceae bacterium | reverse complement strand
TCGGCCAGGCCGTCGAAGCCGGCGGATTCGTACGCGTCCTTCAGCTTCTGCGCGGAGTCCGCCTCGTTCGGCGGCAGGCCTTCGGCGAGCGAGCCTTCCTTCAGCCACGCCCGCATCAGCCAGCGGTTGTGATCCAGCGGCGAGACCACGCGCGACGCGCTGCGATACCCCCACTGGCTGCCGTAGGGCAGGAAGGGCTTCATGTCGCGCGGCGCGGCGCCCAGCCGCATCTGGATCGCCAGCGCGATCGCGCCCAGCGGATGATCGAGCACCGGCTCGCGCTTGCCGCCCTCGGCGAGGCAGAACTTCAGCGCCTTGTCCAGGTGCGCCGGCGTCTGCTGCGCCAGCAGCGCCAGCACGTTGGGCAACGCCACCGACGGCGGCACGAGCCCGCGCCGCTTGCCGGTGAGCTTGCGCAGCACCGTGAGCGCGGCATCGAACTCGGGCTCGGCGTCCGACCAGCGCCCCGGCGTCGCGAGCGCCGCGGCGACGATGGCCTGCGCCAGCGCGTGCCGGCCGGCCTCCGACGGTGGCGCAGCGGTCGCCGGCCGCGGCGCCGCCGCCATGCCGTGCGACGCGCGCATCGCGTCCAGCAGGTCGCCCTCGGCCGGCACGGCGATGGCCGGCGCGAGCAGCGCGCCGAACGACGCCGCCCAGTCGGGCCCGCGCCGCTCGGCGCCGTCGGCCAGCAGGCGGTCGAACGCGAACGACCAGCGCAGGCCGTGCGCATGCGGCGTCGCCGCGTCGTCGACCAGGCGCCGCGCGCGCTCGCGCACGAAGCCGGCGTCCAGGCCGATGCCGGTCTGCAGCGTCGCGCCGAGGCGGTCGAGCGCGCCGGCCAGGAGGTCGGACTGCATCGCCGGATGCAGGCGATCGAACAGCGGCTCGGCGATGCAGTCGGCGATCGCGCTGTCCAGCAGCGCGGGGATGTCGTGCAGGCCGGGCGGCAGGCGATCGAGCAGCTGAGCGATGTCGACCGGGCCGGCGCCGCAGAGCGCGTCGAGGCGCACCCGGGCGATGGCCGCCGCCAGCGTCGGGAAGCGGCCGTGCGCCTGGCGGGCGATGCCGGCGGCGTCGTACGCGTCGGCGTGCGCCAGCGCCTGTTGCAAACCTGCTTGCGGCGCGCGCGCCAGCAGTTCGGCATACAGCATGGGGTACACGTTCAGCGGCAGCGTCCAGAAGCCCGGGCGGCGCTCGTCCTCGTTGGCGAGTCCGGCCTTCTGCAGCCGGCCGAGCGCGAGGCGCACGGCGTCCTGCGACGGCGCCGTGCTGCCCGGCGTGCGCAGCGCGGGCGACGCGAGCGCATCGGCCACCCACGTGCGCGAGCGCGCCAGCGCGCCCAGCGCGAGCGCGGCGAGCGCGTCGCGCGCGGGGGCGTCCAGCGCCGCCAGCGGGTCGTCCTGCGGGATCGCGGCCATCAGCGGCAGGCGCGCGGCGCCGGGCTCAGGCGCGCTTGCGCGCCCAGAGCTGCAGCACGACGTCGGCGGCCGCGCGGCTCAGCTGGTCGCGCACCCGCGGGTCGTCCAGATCCTCGTCGTCGCCGGCGTCGTCGGACGCGGGCGGGGCGTCGACGTCGCCGCCGAGGAACGCGATCGTCGCGAGGCCCGGGCCGAGCTCGGCGTCGTCCTGCAGCGGCGCCCACGCGTCGGGCGCGAGATCCATCGCGGCCAGGAAGCCCAGGCACCAGTCGCCGGCGTCTGCCAGCTCGTCGCCGTGCGTGCCGGGCACCTCGGCGACGTTGAAGATCGGCTCCCACGCGTCCGGCGGGCCGGACAGCGCCTCCTGGATCGCGCGCAGGTGGCGCAGCACCAGCACCGTCGACCGCTTGCGCTGCTGGTTGCTGCGGAACGGCGCGGGCGCGGGTTCGCCGTCGCCGCCCCAGATCGCGGGCAGCCAGTC
>DASQCX010000971.1:0-4061 GCA_035634455.1 Burkholderiaceae bacterium | reverse complement strand
CCCGATTCCGTTGTTTGACTGCGACGTTCTGGGTAAACAAAAAGCCGATTGTCAATGGGGTGTCATACCCGATGAGCACCATGGCGGAGCTGGTCAAAACGGCGCAAAGCTCAATGAATTCATAAGCTTAGCAACGATTCGACGAGGCTGAACGCTGGCTGTGGTCGTCCGCCGATCCCACAATCTGCGTCGGTCGACGTCGCCGTCGAGCCGCGAGAACAAGGTCAAATGCCGGCCGGCCCCCTCCGGCCCACTTCACCCCTCAAGAAAGAACATCACATGAAGTACACCCTCGGCGCCATCGCCCTGGCCCTCGCCGCCCCTGCCGCGTTCGCGCAATCGAGCGTCACCCTCTACGGCATCGTCGACCTCGACGGCCAGTACCTGTCGGGCCACGCCAAGCAGGTGCTCGTCTCGTCCGGCGGCCAGTCCGGCAGCCGCATCGGCTTCAAGGGCTCCGAAGACCTCGGTTCCGGCTACTTCGCCGACTTCGTGCTCGAAGGCGGCCTGAACGTCGACACCGGCGGCTCCGGCCAGGGCGGCCAGCTGTTCGGCCGCCAGGCCTTCGGCGCGCTGCGCACCCCGTTCGGTACCGCCAGCGCGGGCCGCCAGTACAGCAGCATCTACACGCAGACGGGCGACTTCAGCGAATTCGCCAACACCAGCACCGGCGCCACGACGGCCGTCATCGGCGGCTTCGCCGGCGGCTACGAGCCCGTGCGCGGCGGCAGCGCCAGCGCGACCACCACGTCCACCGCCACCGGCTCGTCGCTGAACGGCGGCCCGACCCGCGTGAACAACTCGGTCCGCTACACCACGCCGTCGTTCAGCGGCTTCAAGGCCAGCTTCCTGGCCGGCGCCGGCGAAGTGACGGGCGGCACGACGGGCACCCGCCTGTTCGACTACTCGGTGCGCTACACCGGCTATGGCCTGGACGCTCTGCTGTCCTACGTCGACGACAAGGCCGCGAACGGCACCACGGTGCTGAACTCGCAGACCAAGGTCGGCATCACGACCCTGAGCGCGGCCTACACGATAGCCGCGTTCAAGGTCCAGGCCGGCTTCCTGAACGTCAACGACAAGCGCCCGGCCAACCTGGACGGCAAGGGCTTCTGGCTCGGCGGCGACTACAAGTTCGGCCAGAACGTGGTCCGGGCCCAGTGGGTCGAGAACAAGCCGGGCAAGAACGTCACGACGCTCGGCAAGACCGACGCCTTCGGCGTGGGCTACGAGTACGACTTCTCCAAGCGCACCAACCTGTACACCTCGCTGACGCGCTTCAAGAACGACGCCAGCGCCAGCGGCACCTTCACCGGCCGCATCGGCGGCTCGGTGCCGACGGGCCTGACGACCGTGTCCGATCGCTCGGTCAACGAGTTCGCCCTGGGCGTCCGCCACGCGTTCTGATCGCCGCCGGCGGCCCGCCCGACGCAGGCCGCCGACCGCATCCCGCCCGCCCCGGCCTGGCCGCGGCGGGCTTTTTCATGGGCGCCTGCCGGGCGCGCGGGTCGCGGTCACGCAAACGTCACGAGCCTGTCGCGGCGGCATCATGCGCGGGGCGCAGCATGGGCGCCCATGGATCGCCATGCCTACCCACTCGACCCGCCGACCGAAGACCAACGGCCGCGTGACGGCGCGACGACGCGTGTGCGCACGGTCTGGATCTCGGACCTGCACCTGGGCACCCCCGGTTGCCAGGCGCTCGCGCTGCTGGACTTCCTGAAGCAGGTCGACTGCGACCAGCTGTTCCTGGTGGGCGACATCATCGACGGCTGGCAGCTGCGCCGCTCGTGGTACTGGCCGCAGGCGCACAACGACGTCATCCAGAAGCTGCTGCGCAAGGCGCGCAAGGGCACGCGGGTGATCTTCGTGCCGGGCAACCACGACGAGTTCGCGCGCAAGTACGTCGAGCACGAGTTCGGCGGCGTCGAGGTCCACAGCGAGTGGATGCACGTGACGGCCGACGGCCGCCGCCTGTGGATCACCCACGGCGACCTGTTCGACGGCGTGATCCAGTGCGCCAAGTGGCTGGCCTACGTCGGCGACTCGCTCTACACGTTCATCCTCAAGCTCAACAAGCACTTCAACTCGATGCGCGCGCGCATGGGCCTGCCGTACTGGAGCCTGTCCAAGTACCTCAAGCACAAGGTCAAGCGCGCGGTCAGCTACATCGGCGAATTCGAGGTCGCGGTCGCCAAGGAGGCGCGCAAGCGCGGCGCCGACGGCGTGGTCTGCGGCCACATCCACCACGCCGAGATGCGCGACATCGACGGCGTGCTGTACTGCAACGACGGCGACTGGGTCGAGAGCCTGACGGCGCTGGTCGAGCACGCGGACGGCCGTCTCGAGATCCTCGACTGGTCCACGCGCGGCCATCCGGGCAAGCGCACGCAGCCCGAGGAAGAGGAAGTCGCGCCGCAGCCCGGCGTGCGCGAGCCGGAGCTGGCGGTGCTGTCCGGGGTGATGTCGGGCCGCTGAGCGCAAAGCAGCGTGACGGCAGCCGCGCGCCGCGCGCAGAATGGGCAGATCCCGTTCGTCGAGGCCGCCCATGAACAAGCGCTGCACGCACCAGCACCTGATCGCTACCGTCACGCCGAGCGCGCTCGGCTGCGAGGAATGCCTGAAGACCGGCGGCGAATGGGTGCACCTGCGGCTGTGCCGCATCTGCGGCCACGTCGGCTGCTGCGACGACTCGCCCAACCGCCACGCGACCAAGCACTTCCACGCGACGGGCCACCCGATCATCGAGGGCTACGACCCGCCCGAGGGCTGGGGCTGGTGCTTCGTCGACCGGCAGATGGTCGAACTGCCGGACACGACGCCGCAGAACGGGCCGATACCCAAGTTCTTCTGAGGCCGGCGCGGCCGCGACCCGGTCTGAACGGCAGCTTGCGGCGGACACCGCGCAAGCCGTCGCGCGGCCGCGGCGGCTTGACCCGGCGCCGGCCCGCTGCCGATAATCGCAGCTTCACCAACGACACGCACCCGACCATGGACTGCCATCCCAGTCGCGTGCCTTCGTCGTCCGCAGCGCGAGCCTGACGTCCCGGCTTGCGACGGGCGGCAGAAGGCACCTCGGCTCTCCCCGTCCGGCAAGCAAGCCTCTCCCAGGGCGCGATCCGCGTCCGCTGCGCTTCCTTCCGGTTCTCCCTGTTCCCGACGCCTCGCGCGTCGATCCGCCAGCGCCGCTTCCGGCGCGCGGAGGAGTCCCGCATGCGATTCTCTTTCCCCCGTCTTCTCGCGCTGCTGCTGATGCCCGTGGTCGCATCCGCCCAGGACCAGGAGTCCTGGAACGCCCACTTCCAGTCCACGTACATCCGCCAGATCCAGCCGGCCTTCCACTCGACGTACGCCGGCCCGCACAGCCTGCGCGCGCAGCCCGGCGCTAGCTACTCGCTGACCGCCACCGCCGCCCTCGGCGTGCGCCTGGGCGACGACACCGAGGCCTACATCGACCCCGAGGTGGCGCAGGGCGTGCCGCTGTCGGGCCTGGGCGGGCTGGCCGCGTTCCCGAACGGGGAGCTCGCCAAGACCTCGGGTGCCGACCCGAAGCTCTACCTCGCGCGGCTGTTCGTGCGCCACGCGTTCGAGCTCGGCGGCGAGACGGCCGTCGCGGACGCCGACGCGAACCAGCTGAAGTCGACCTATGCGGCGCGCCGCGTGGTCGTGACGGCCGGCCGGATCTCGCTGCTGGACGTGTTCGACGCGAGTTCGTACGCGCACGATCCGCGCACGCAGTTCATGAACTGGGCGCTGATGACGCACGGTGCCTACGACTACCCCGCCGACGCGCGCGGCTACACCGACGGCCTCGCGGTGGACTATGACGATGGTCCGTGGACGCTGCGCGCCGGCCGCTTCGCCGAGCCGAAGGCGCCCAACGGCCTCGCGCTGGACGGCGACTTGTTGCGCCACTACGGCGACCAGGTCGAACTCGTGCACGCGCACGCGCTGGGCGCGCTCACGGGCGCCGTGCGCGTGCTGGCGTTCCGCGCCCGCGCGCGCATGGCGACCTACGAGGACGCGCTCGCCGCCGCGCCGGCGGGCACCGCGCCCAGCCT
>DASQCX010000970.1:0-4223 GCA_035634455.1 Burkholderiaceae bacterium | reverse complement strand
AAGATGGCCGTAACGACGTCGCCCGCTTGCAGCGGGACGTTCTGCTTCGGATCGCGAATCACGAGATCGAGCGGCATGGCGACATATTGATTGCCGCGCGTGATCTGTAGCGTCATCTTGTTAACGGGCTGACGAACGCCTCCTGCAGCGGCGAGAGCGTCCAGCACCCGTTCACCACTGTCAGTCAGTGGCATGCGCAGGCTCGTGGCGACTTCGCCAACGACCGTGACGTTCGAAGAGGCATTGCGCAGCACGCGCACCATGGCCTGCGGTTGGTTCGCCTTCCCATCCAGTCGCTGGACGATCTCCTGCTCCACTGCACGAGGCGAGAGCGCTGCAACCTTGATGCGCCCGGCGAACGGCACAGTGATGTAGCCCTCGCGATCCACGATCTGCTCAGGTAGTGTCACGGCCTTCGCCGTGCTCGGAGCGCCTTGAACTTCCGCCGCGCTCCCGCCAAAGAGGGCGGCCGGGGGCGACTCCCACAGGTTGATCTGCAGCGCATCGCCAGCGCCGATCGTTAGGTCGCCGCCCACCGAGGTGCCCAGCGCCTCGGAAAATTGCTGTTGAGTGCGCTGCTCGCGCAGGCGATGGACGACCGCGTCGTCGACATCGATGACCTGGACGCCTTGGCTGTCCTGGGCGGCTGCGGTGATTTCCCGCTGGCTGGGTCCGACCGTGGGCATGCTGTTGCATGCGCCCAGGCTGAACAAGGTTGCTGCGGACAAAACAAGGAGCGTGCGGCGCATTCGAAATGGTGCTTCTGAAAACTGCGATCGTCGGAACTGCCTGTATCTCGCCGTACTGGCTGTAGGCGGTGTCTCGGGGACTGCTCAGCTGCTGAACAGGAAGTTCAGCACGTCGCCATCCTTGACGACGTACTCCTTGCCTTCCGCGCGCATCTTGCCGGCGTCCTTCGCGCCCTGCTCGCCCTTGAAGGCGACGTAGTCGTCGTAGGCGATGGTCTGGGCGCGGATGAAGCCCTTCTCGAAGTCGGTGTGGATCACGCCGGCGGCCTGCGGGGCGGTGGCGCCCACGGGCACCGTCCAGGCGCGCACTTCCTTGACGCCCGCGGTGAAGTAGGTCTGCAGGCCCAGCAGCGTGAAGGCGGCGCGGATCAGGCGGTTCAGGCCGGGCTCGGACTGGCCCATCTCGGCCAGGAACAGCGCGGCGTCCTCGGGCTCCATGTCGGCCAGCTCGGCTTCCGTCTTGGCGCAGATCGCGACGACCGGCGCCTTCTGCGCCGCGGCGTAGTCGCGCAGGCGGTCGAGGAACGGGTTGTTCTCGAACCCGTCGTCGGCGACGTTGCCCACGAACATCGCCGGCTTGGCGGTGATCAGGAACAGCGACTTGACGAGGGGCTGCTCCTCCTTCGTGAAGTCCAGGCTGCGCACGGGCTTCGCTTCGTCGAGCGCGGCGCGGCACTTCTCGAGGATGGCGACCAGCTTGGCGGCTTCCTTGTCGCCGGCGCGCGCGACCTTGGTGCTGCGCTGCAGCTGCTTCTCGACGCTGGCCAGGTCGGCCAGGCACAGCTCGGTCTGGATGACCTCGATGTCGGAGATCGGGTCGACCTTGCCGTTGACGTGCACGACGTTGTCGTCCTCGAAGCAGCGCACGACGTTGACGATGGCGTCCGTCTCGCGGATGTGCGACAGGAACTGGTTGCCCAGGCCTTCGCCCTTGGACGCGCCCGCCACCAGGCCGGCGATGTCCACGAACTCGACGATGGCCGGCACGACGCGCTGCGCGGAGACGATGTCCGACAGCACCTGCAGGCGCGCGTCGGGCAGCTCGACGATGCCGACGTTGGGCTCGATCGTGCAGAACGGGTAGTTCTCGGCGGCGATGCCCGCCTTGGTCAGGGCGTTGAACAGGGTGGACTTGCCGACGTTGGGCAGGCCGACGATGCCGCACTTGAGACTCATGTCGATTCTTTCGTTGCCGCGGCGTGGCGCGGCGCCCGGACGGGGCGTTCGTGGGGGAAACCCGGCATTTTAGACGGTTGTCCCCCTTGGCAACGGCTTCACGCGGGTCTACCTACAATGCGGAATGTCCAAGATCGACGTACGAATCCACGGCAGCGGCATCGTCGGCCGCGCGCTGGCCCTGAAGCTGGCCCGCCAGGGCCTGAGCGTGGGCGTCGACGCTCGCCCGGCCGCGCCGGCCGGCGGCGAGCAGCGCGCCGACGTCCGCGCCTACGCGCTCAACGCCGCCTCGGTCGAGCTGCTGAGCGAGCTCAAGGTGTGGGACGGCATGGCGCCGGACGCCCGCACCCCCGTCTACGACATGCGCATCGCCGGCGACGGCCAGGGCGCGCTGGCGTTCTCGGCCTGGCAGCAGACGGTGCCGGCGCTGGCCTGGATCGTCGACGCGGCCGAGCTGGAGCAGGTGCTCGAGACCGCCATCCGCTTCGCGCCCGCGGTGCACGTGGTCGACGCCGACGCGAAGGCGGCGCTGGCGGTCGTCGCCGAAGGCAAGGCTGCCGCCGCGCGCGACAGGCTGGGCGTGCGGTTCGAGCGCCATTCGTACGGCCACAGCGCGCTGGCGGCGCGCGTGGTGTCCGACGTCGCGCACGCCGGCGTCGCCCGCCAGTGGTTCCGCGCGCCCGACGTGCTGGCGCTGCTGCCGTTCGACCGGCCGCAGCCCGAATGCTCGTACGGCGTCGTCTGGTCGATGCCGCAGGCCGAGGCCGAGCACCTCGTGCAGGCCAGCGACACCGACTTCGACGACGCGCTGGCTGCCGCGACCGGCGGCGCCGCCGGCAAGCTGCAGGTCAAGGGCCCGCGCGCCACCTGGCCGCTGATGCAGGCCAGCGCCGCCGAGGTCGTCGGCTCCGGCTGGGCGCTGGTCGGCGACGCGGCCCACGTCATCCATCCGCTGGCCGGCCAGGGCCTGAACCTGGGCCTGGGCGACGTGGCGGCGCTGGCGAAGGTGATCGCCGAACGCGAGTCCTGGCGCGCGCTCGGCGACGAGGCGCTGCTGCGCCGCTACGCCCGCGCCCGCCTGTGGCCCACGCGCGCGATGGCCGGCGCCGTCGACGGCCTGTGGCAGCTGTTCTGCGCGCCGGCGCCCGGCCTGCGCGAGCTGCGCAACCACGGCATGACGCTGGTCGACCAGCTCGCCCCCCTGAAACGCTTCCTCGTCTCGCGCGCCCTCGGCTCGTGAGCGCCTCACTTCGGGAATGACCCGCATGAACAAGTTCGCCAGCGCATTGCGCCTCCTCCTCGCCGGCTCGCTGGCGCTCGCTTGCCTGTCCGCCTGGTCCGACGACGCGGCCATCCGCCGCAACTGGGCCCAGCGCAACCCGAAGGGGCCGGCCATCGACGAGATCAGCAAGACGCCCATCGCCGGCCTGTACGAGCTGCGCGTGGGCGCGGACATCATCTATTCCGACGAGCAGGGCAACTACCTGATCTACCCGTCGCGGGACGCCGCCAGCAGCGGCCAGCTGCCCGACGGGCACATCCTCGACGCGAAGAACAAGGTCGACGTCACCGACGAGCGCCTGACCAAGCTGATGCAGAAGGAAGTGCCCAAGCTGCCGTACGCCGACGCGATCGTCTTCAAGCAGGGCAACGGCGCGCGCAAGATGGTGGTGTTCGAGGATCCGAACTGCCACTACTGCAAGGACGCCGAGCGCAGCTTCATGCAGCTCAAGGACGTGACGATCTACACCTTCCTGATCCCCATCCTCGGCGACGACTCGGTGGCCAAGGCGCGCACGATCTGGTGCTCGAAGAACAACGCGCAGACCTGGCGCGACTGGATGCTCAACGGCGTGATGCCGCCGCGCCCGATGGGCTCGTGCGACGTGCAGGCGATCGAGCGCAACCTCGAGCTGGCCTTTCGCCACCACCTGAACTACACGCCGGCCATCATCTTCGAGGACGGTTCGCGCTTCGCGGGCAACGCGGACCTGCCGCACCTGAACAAGCGGCTGGACGAGGTCGCTGCCGCGAAGAAGGGCTGATCTCCACGATCCCCGCTCGATGACACCGACTCCCCAACCGACCGCCGAATGATCCATTACCGCATCGAGGTCGCCGACGCCGCGGCCCACCAGTACAAGGTCACTCTGACCATCGCCGACCCCGCGCCCGTGCAGCAGCTGAGCCTGCCGGTATGGATCCCCGGCAGCTACATGGTGCGCGAGTTCTCGCGCCACCTGAGCCTCCTCGAGGCGCGCCAGGGCACGCAGCCGCGCGCCGTGGTGCAGCTGGCCA
>DASQCX010000969.1:0-8307 GCA_035634455.1 Burkholderiaceae bacterium | reverse complement strand
GCAGGGACTTGTTTTCCATCACTTGATTCGGGGAGGTACGGGCCGAAACGCGAGTTTAGGGCGAACCCGACCCTGGCAGTCCCGCGCGCTTCGGCGAGAATCGCGTTGTGGTCGAGCAGCGCCGCCCGTTTTTGACAGCCGGCATGGTGCGTGCTCCACTACGACAAGCGCAGGCGGCCGCCGGCGCGCCCCTCGTGGACGCCCGTCTCGCCGCCCTTCCTGCAGGAGATCTTCGACCATGCCCAGCCCGTTCCGACCGGCCACCGAACTGATGGTGCAGTACGCGGCCTACCACCGCGACCGCCGCAACATCGCCACCCATTTCGTGGGCATCCCCCTGATCGTGCTCGCGATCGGCATCTTCATGGCGCGCGCCCAGTTCGACGTCGCCCAGATCCACGCCACCGCGGCCTGGGCTCTGTGGGCGCTGGCCACCGCCTGGTACCTCACGCGCGGCAACCTGGTGCTGGGCCTGGCCACCAGCGTCGTCAACGGCCTGCTGATCTGGGCGGCCCACCCGTTCGCGGTCGGCAGCACCGGCGTCTGGCTGGCCTGCGGCTTGACCACCTTCATCACCGGCTGGGTGCTCCAGTTCATCGGCCACTACTACGAAGGCCGCAAGCCGGCGTTCGTCGACGACATGGTCGGCCTCCTGGTCGGCCCGATGTTCATCGTCGGCGAGGCCCTCTTCGCCGCGCGCCTGCTCCGGCCGCTGGCGCAGGAGATCGAACGACGCACCGGCCCCACCCTGATCCGTGACCTTGCGCATCCCGTTGCCTGATCGAAACCGAAACCGACCGGGGCTGACCGCCACGCCCGAGCGACGTGGCTGACCTCATCCTCACCGACGTCTCGCCGATCGGTCCGGTGCTCATCATGGGCGCGGGCTCGATCGGCTGCTATCTCGGCGGCCGCCTGGCGCTCGCCGGGCACGACGTGCACTTCGTCGGGCGCCCGCGCGTCCTCGACGAGTTGCGCGTGCACGGCCTGACCATCACAGAGCCCGACGGCCGCACGGGCACCGTGCCGCCGGACATGCTGAGCCTGCACGAGGAAGTGCCGTCCGGCCTGGGCATCTCGCTGGTGCTGCTGTGCGTCAAGAGCAGCGCCACCCCCAACGCCGCGATGGCGCTGGCGCGCGCGCTGCCGATCGGCACGCTGGTGCTGTGCATGCAGAACGGGCTGCACAACGCCGAGGTCGCGCGCTCCGTCGCGGCGCGACTGCGCTTCCTCTCGGGCATGGTGCCGTACAACGTGGCCGAGATCGGCCCCGGCCACTTCCTGCGCGGCAGCGGCGGCGCCCTGGCGCTGGAGGAGGACGACGTCACCACCGCCTGGCTGCCGACGCTGGCCGAGGCCGGCCTGCCGGCCGCCACGCACAAGGACATCCGCGCCGTGCAGTGGGGCAAGCTGCTGCTGAACCTGAACAACCCGGTCAACGCGCTGTCGGGACTGCCGCTGCGCGACGAGCTGCTCCACCCCGACCTGCGCGCCACCACGGCGGCGCTGATCGAGGAAGCGCAGGCCCTGCTGGCCGCGGCGCGCCAGCGCACCGCCAAGGTCACGCCCGTGCCCACGAGCTGGCTGCCGCGCCTGATGCGCCTGCCGACGCCGCTGTTCAAGGTCGTCGCCGGCCGCATGCTGCGCATCGACCCCCGCGCCCGATCCAGCATGGCGGACGACCTGGCGCTTGGCCGCCGCACCGAGATCGGCGAGCTGTGCGGCGAGGTGGTCAAGCTGGCCAAGTCGGTCGGCCGCCGCGCGCCGCGCAACGAGAAGATGCTGGGGATGATCCGCTACGTCGAGCTGACGGCGCTGGCCGTGGGCTCGGGCGAACGCGGCCCGACCGACCTGGCCGAACTGCGCAAGACGATCGAGACGGCGATCTGATCCGCCGGCTCGACCGGGTTCTCAGGTCGACTTCGAGACGCTGATCGTCGGGAATTTCGCGCTGAAGTCCTTGGCCTTGCCGGCCACCACCACCGCCACCTGGCGCGCGACCGCCTTGTAGAGGCCGGCGACCTCGCCGTCGGGGTCGGCGGCCACGGTGGGCGTGCCGGAGTCCGTCTGCTCGCGGATCGCCATGGCCAGCGGCAGCGCGCCGAGGTACGGCACCTTGTACTGCGCGGCCATGCGCTTGCCGCCGTCGGCGCCGAAGACATGCTCCACGTGGCCGCAGTTCGTGCAGACGTGCACGGCCATGTTCTCGACGACGCCCAGGATGGGCACGCCGACCTTCTCGAACATGTTGACGCCCTTGCGCGCGTCCAGCAGCGCGATGTCCTGCGGCGTCGTCACGATCACGGCGCCGGTCAGCGGCACGCGCTGCGACAGGGTCAGCGCGATGTCGCCGGTGCCGGGCGGCATGTCGATCAGCAGGTAGTCGAGCTCGCCCCAGTTCGTCTGGCGCAGCAGCTGGTCGAGCGCCTGCGTGGCCATCGGGCCGCGCCAGACGACCGCCTGCTCCGCGTCGACCAGGAAGCCGATCGACATCACCTTGACGCCGTGGTTCTCCAGCGGCTTCATGGTCTTGCCGTCCTCGGACTCGGGGCGGCCCTCCAGGCCCATCATCAGCGGCAGGCTGGGGCCGTAGATGTCGGCGTCGAGCAGGCCCACGCGCGCGCCCTCGGCCGCGAGCGCGAGCGCGAGGTTGACGGCCGTCGTGCTCTTGCCGACCCCGCCCTTGCCCGACGACACCGCGATGATGTTGGACACGCCCGGCAGCAGCGAGACGCCGCGCTGCACCTGGTGCGCGATGACCTTGCTGCCGACGCCGACGGTGACCGCCGTGACGCCGTCGACGGACCGGGCGGCCGCCGTCAGCGCGTCGCGCACGACCGCGAACTGGCTGCGCGCCGGATAGCCCAGCTCGATGTCGAACGCCACCGCGCCGTCCGCGCCCAGGCGCAGGTTCTTGAGCTGGCGCGCGGCGGTGTAGGGCTGGCCGGTATGCGGGTCGACGACGGTGGCGAGCGCCGTGGTGAGCGCGGCTTCGGAGATGGTCATGGAGGCGGCGCCGGTGGCGCGACAAGGACGGAACACGCGCCGGGGTCGCAGCTTTCGCCGGCCAGGCGCAGAATCGGGGGAAGTACCTGGGAGGTACGAGCGGCCAGTTTATCGCGCGCCCGTTGGCAACGCCGGGCGCGGGGACTGCCGGCCGCGCGAGCGTCCCCCGGCCTCACGGAGAGCCTCATGGAACTCTGCCCGCTCACCCGGGTGCAGCACCGCATCCGCATCGGCAGCCCGCTGCCGTTCAGCATCCGCGACGCCAGCAGCCGCCTGCTGCTGGCCAAGGACGAGGTCGTCAGCGACCCGCACGAGCTCGAGGAACTGGTCGAGCGCGGGGCCTGCGTCGACGTCGACGAGCTGGGCGCGGCGGACGCTCCGCCCGCGCCCGAGCCCTTGCTGCGCCAGTGGCGGCTGCTCGCCGCTTCGCTCGCGCGCGTGCTCGCGCGCATGCCCGCGACCGACGCGCCCGCGGCGCTGGACGAGGCCGCCCGCGAGCTGGCCGTGCTGGCCGAGGCGGCGCCCGACCTCGCGATCTTCCTGCTGGTGCGTCCCGTGCCGGCCGACGACACGCCCTACGGCGTCGTGCGCAGCCTGCACGCGGCGGCGGCCGCCTACCTGATCGCGCTGCGCCTCGGGTGGCCGCGCGAGCGCTGCCTGACGCTGGTCAAGGCGGCCTTCACGATGAACGTCGGCATGCTGGAGCTGCAGGAGCGCATGGCCAACCTGGCGCGCCTGCCCAACCCGCAGCAGCGCCACGCGGTGCAGATGCACCCGACGGCGAGCCTGGCCGCGCTGCGGGCCAGCGGCGTCGCCGACCCCGAGTGGCTGCAGGCCGTCGAGCAGCACCACGAGAAGCCCGGCGGCGGCGGCTATCCGGCCGGGGTCACCGAGGTCGGCGAGATGGCCAGCGCGCTGCGCACGGTGGACGTCTACACCGCCAAGCTGGCCGGCCGCAGCGGCCGCGACAGCCTGCCGCCGCCGCGCGCCGCGCGCGACCTGCTGGTGCTCGAGCGCGGCAACCCGTTCGCGCTGGCGCTGATCACCGAGTTCGGCGTGCACCCGCCAGGCAGCCTGGTGCGGCTGTTCAGCGGCGAGGTGGCGGTGGTGGTGCGACGCACCGCGGACTCCAACGCGCCGCAGGTGGCCGTGCTCGCCGGCCGCCGCGGCGAACCGCTGGCCGAGCCGATGCTGGTGGAGGCCAGCGGCCGCGACCGCGGCATCGCCGGCCCGGCCGACGCGCACGGCCTGCGCGTGCGCATCAACCCCGAGCGGCTGTACGCCCTGTCTTGAGCTGCGAACGAATCCGACACGTCCGAGCGGCGCGCCGGATTCATTCACAGCTTCCGAGGCCTACGCGATCAGCGCTTGGCGGGCTTGGAGGCCTTGTCGGCCGGCTTGTCCGGCACCCGCGCGGCACGGTGCTCCAGCACGATGTTGGTGGCCACGCCCGAGTCGACCACCTGGCGATGGGCGTTCTCGAACAGCTCGTTGATCTCCGAGCTGGACATCACCTGCAGCCGCGCGGGCGGGATGTTGGCGGTGACGCCCTTGAGCTCCTGCTCGCGGCAGTTGAAGTAGAGCGCCGAGCCGACCTCGTTGGCCGGCGTGTGGCGGTCGTCCAGCCGCACCGCCTCCCGGCGCAGGCAGGCCATCCAGTCGTCGCGCGCGGCCGCCGCCGCGGCCTCCACCTGGGCGCCCGGGCGCACCAGGTTGGAGGCGGAATCGTTGGCCTGGATAGAGGCGGGCAGCACGGGCAGCGCCGGCAGCACCGCCGCGGTGAAGGACTTGCTGGCGAACTCGCGCTTGACCGAGTCCTCCAGCGCCTCCGCCCACTTCGTCATCGCGGCGTCGCTGTCGAAGTACGGCGCGGTGAAGAACACGTGCATGCGGCCGAAGGTGGCGTCCTGGCGGCTGGTGTAGACGATCTCGATGGCGCTGCCCAGGCCGACCACGTGCTGGTCGAGCATCCACTGCGCCACCTGCGGGTTGTTGCGGCGCAGGCTGCGCAGCAGGTCGGGGTGGCCGAAGACGGCCAGGCACTGGTCGCCGTTGAACTTGTTCATCGGCGTGGCGTGCAGGGCGCCGCTGTTGGCGCGGCAGCTGTCGTCGCCCCAGGGCGCCATCTGCGGCGCGTCGCGCACCGGCAGCGACACGTCGATGGCGACGCGGAACTGGTTCTTGTCCAGCAGCACGAGCACGCCGCGGAAGATCTCGGCGTCGCGGTTGCTCGCGCTGCCGGTGGTGAAGGTCTGGCCCTGCACCAGCATCCACTGGCCGGGCGGCAGCACGAACGCGTGCGAGCCGATCCTGATCTTGTTGTCGGCCACGACGGAGGGCACGGGCGCGTGGGCGATGTCGGTCGCGCGGCTGGCGGCCGGCGCGAAGGCCAGCAGCGCCAGCGCGGACAGCAGGCCGGCCTGGACGCGGCGCGCGGCGGGTTTCCTGAGCAGCTTCAAAGGGAATCCTTGGCGTGGGTTGGCCGACGACGACGTGCCGGACTTTACGTCATCGCCCGTCGAGCAGGCCGGCCGGAACGGCCCTCGCGCGTGACATTTGTCGGGCGCCGACCCCGACGAACTGGGGATGGCGCCCCCACGCGCGGCCCGCCCGGCCATGGCCGCGGCCTGCCGATCCGGCCCGGCGCCCTTAGAATCGACGGTTCCGCTCCGCGCGCTCGGGACAACCCGATTGCCCGCGGCGCCACCACGTCGGCCCGCACGCGCCCGACGGCGACCCCAGTCCTGCCATGACCCGCAAACTCTTCGTCACCACCGCCCTGCCCTACGCCAATGCGCCCTTCCACATCGGGCACATGATGGAGTACATCCAGGCCGACATCTGGGTGCGGTTCCAGCGCATGAACGGCGCCACGGTGCACTTCGTCGGCGCGGACGACGCCCACGGCGCGCCGATCATGATCGCCGCCGAGAAGCAGGGCAAGACGCCGCAGGCCTTCGTCGCCGAGGTGGCCGCCGGCCGCGCGAAGTACCTGGACGGCTTCCACATCGCGTTCGACAACTGGAGCTCCACCGACTCGCCGGAGAACCACGCGCTGTCCAGGGAGATCTACCTGGCGCTGCGCAAGAACGAGCTGATCGACGTCAAGACGATCGACCAGTTCTTCGACCCGGTGAAGTCCATGTTCCTGCCGGACCGCTTCATCAAGGGCGAGTGCCCGAAGTGCGGCACCAAGGACCAGTACGGCGACTCGTGCGAGAACTGCGGCGCCGTCTACAACCCGACCGAGCTGAAGAACCCGTACTCTGCCCTCAGCGGCGCGACGCCGGTGATGAAGTCCAGCGAGCACTACTTCTTCCGCCTGTCCGACCCGCGCTGCCTGGAGTTCCTGCAGAAGTGGACGACCGACACCGGCCGCCTGCAGCCGGAGGTCCTGAACAAGATCAAGGAATGGTTCCAGAAGGATCCGGAGACCGGCGCCGGCGGCCTGGGCGACTGGGACATCAGCCGCGACGCGCCCTACTTCGGCATCGAGATCCCGGACGCGCCGGGCAAGTACTTCTACGTCTGGCTGGACGCCCCGATCGGCTACCTCGCCTCGCTGAAGAACTACTTCGGCAAGGCCGGCATCGATTACGACGCCTTCTTCGCCGACCCGCAGGTGCAGCAGGTGCACTTCATCGGCAAGGACATCACGTACTTCCACACGCTGTTCTGGCCGGCGATGCTGCACTTCTCGGGCCGCAGGACGCCCGACCACGTGTTCGTGCACGGCTTCATCACGCTGGGCGGCGACAAGATGAGCAAGAGCCGCGGCACCGGCATCTCGCCGCTGAAGTATCTCGAGCTGGGTCTGCACCCCGAGTGGCTGCGCTACTACATCGCGGCCAAGCTCAACTCGCACGTCGAGGACATCGAGTTCAATCCCGAGGACTTCGTCGCCCGCGTCAACTCCGACCTGGTCGGCAAGTACGTCAACATCGCCAGCCGCGCCGCCGGCTTCCTGGCCAAGCGCTTCGGCAACAGGCTGTCGGGCGACCTGGGCGTCGAGGGCTCGGCGCTGCTGGAGACGCTGCGCGCCCAGAAGGACGCGATCGCCGAGCTGTACGAGGAGCGCGAGTTCGGCAAGGCGCTGCGCGACATCATGGCGCTGGCCGACAAGGTCAACGAGTACGTCGACCAGCACAAGCCCTGGGATCTGGCCAAGAAGGAAGGCGCCGACGCCGCGCTGCAGGACGTCTGCAGCACCTGCATCGAGGCGTTCCGCCTGCTCACGATCTACCTCAAGCCGGTGCTGCCGGCGTTGGCCGGACAGGTCGAGGCCTTCCTGCAGGTGCCGGCGCTGAGTTTCGCCGACGCCGCCGCCCCGCTGGGCGCGCACGTCATCGGCGCCTACAGCCACCTGATGCAGCGCGTGGACACCAAGCTGCTGGACGCCCTGTTCGAGCCGCCGCCGGCGCCGGTGGTCGTGCCGGGCGGCGAGCCGGTGGCCGCCGAGATCAAGATCGACGACTTCGCCAAGGTCGACCTGCGCGTGGCCAGGATCGTCAACGCGGAGAAGGTCGACGGCTCGGACAAGCTGCTGCGTCTGACGCTGGACGTCGGCGAGGGCCGCCACCGCAACGTGTTCTCGGGTATCGCGGCGCACTTCGACCCGGCCACGCTGGTCGGCAAGCTGACGGTGGTCGTCGCCAACCTGGCGCCGCGCAAGATGAAGTTCGGCCTGTCCGAAGGCATGGTGCTGGCCGCCAGCCACGCGGACGACAAGGTCGACGGCGGGCTGTACCTGCTGGAGCCGGGCTCCGGCGCCCAGCCCGGCATGCGCCTGAACTAAAATCTCCCGTTGTCGCTCCCGCACGCCGCGGGCGCCGTTCCCTCCTTTCCCCGAATCCACCATGCCGCTGTTCTGGAAGCCCTACAAGTCGGAAGTCAGCTCGTTCATCGACGACCTGAAGGCCAAGAAGCCGACGCTGGAGGCCGAGCAGCGCGCTGGCCGCGCCCTGCTGTGGGACAAGCAGGTCGACCGCGACCTGCAGGCCGGCTACCGCGAATCGCGCGTCGCCCAGCAACCCTACGTCTACCAGACGCACGCGAAGTGAGTTCCACGGCGCCGGCTGCCGGCGACGGCGCCGACAGCGGCGCCCTTGCGGAAACCGCGACCGCGACGCAGACCGTCGACGGCGTCGCGCTGGCGCGCCTCTATGGCGAGCCGCTGTTCCGCATGCCGACGGATCTGTACATCCCGCCGGACGCGCTCGAAGTCTTCCTCGAGACCTTCGAAGGCCCGCTGGACTTGCTGCTGTACCTGATCCGCAAGCAGAACTTCAACATCTTCGACAT